>NZ_BAAAGU010000012.1:0-120551 GCF_039524635.1 Streptomyces thermocarboxydovorans
GCTGGTGACCAGTTCCCGCAGCGGATACCGCGCCAGCACCGCGTCCACCTCGGGCGTCAGCGCCGCCGCCAGCCGGGTGGCGCAGGGCAGGGAGTCGTCGCGCAGCGCCTCGGCCGCGGCGAGGAGCACGTCCTGCCCCTCGTCCTGCGGGACGCCGGCGGCCGCCCGCTCGTACAGGTCGGCGCCCTCCTCCAGCACCAGGCCGGTGTCGATCCCGGCGGGCACCTTGACGCCGGCCGTGTGACGCCAGGTGGCGATCGGGTCGCCCCAGGCCTCCACGTAGTACGTCCACACTCCCGTCGCGTCGGGAGTGACCTCGGCGCCCCACCGGTCGGTGCCCGGCGCCAGCTCCCGCATCGGCGTGAACGGTCCCAGCCGGCCCTGAGGGTCCCTCAGCACGACATTGGCGGCCACGCCCTCGTGCCCCTCGCGGAACACCGTCGCCGTGACCTCGAACGTCTCGCCCACGACGGCCTTCGCCGGCCGCCTGCCGCACTCGACGGACGGCCGGACGTCCCGCACCGGAACACGGCCGATGGACCGGGTCGTCTTCATCGTCTGGCACCTCCGCCGTGCTCGAACGCCGGGCCCGCGCCCGGTCGTGGGGACCGAACGGCGGCGGGAAGGTCCTGGCCTTCCCGCCGTGAAGCACTGCCGGGGAAGGCCCTGGCCTTCCCGTGGTGGAGCGCTGCCGGGAGGTTCATGGCCTTCCCGCCGTGAAGCGCGGTGCGACCGGCGGGCCCCGTCTGGCCGTGGCGGCCGGGCGCGGCCTGTCGGCCGGTTCCTGCGGATGCGCGACGTGGCCGGCGCGCAGATACCGTTCGGCGGCGTCCGCCGCCTCGCGGGCGCAGCGCTTCCCCATCAGCACGCAGAGGGTGTAGCCGGAGTCCTCGAACGTGGCCCGTACCGTGCGGTCCGCCGGGGCGGCCAGCATCACGCGTTCCCACGCCCGGTAGCGACGCAACTGCCGGGCGACTTCGGCTTTGGCGGGTAGCAGCATGGCGCCGTCACCTTTCCGTGGCTCGATGGGGGCACGTTCTCCCGGGGGTCGGGCGGCGGCCGTGCGCACGGCGGCACGGACCGTAACGGCGATCGAGGTCTTCACACATGGTGCATGCGCTGTGACTGTTCGTCTTGTTGGATTTTCAACCTCTTTGGGTCGGATTGTGCTCAGTTGTCGCCACAGACGTCTCAGGCGTGCGCTCGTGTTGCACGAATGGGTCAACGCGCTCACTCTGAGGGTGACTCAGAAGCGATAGTCACTCACGTTCCGTGATCAGGGTGGGCCTCGTCCCGCAGGGGCGAGGAGGAACGCGAGTCTCGCGGTGAGGAGCCGACGACCATGAAGACCGCAGTGCCCTGCTACTACCACCTGGACGTGGAAGTCAGCCCGGAGAGGGTGGGACAGGTCAGCCGCATTCTGGCCGCTCACCTGAGGTACTGGGACCTCGAGAACCTGAGGGAGCGCGTCTGCGGCGGCGCCGAGATGCTGCTGCGGGCGATCGACGACCACGCCACCGACAAGAACGTCTCGATCGAGATGTGGTGGAACGGTCAGCACCTCATCACGGCCATCGGGGACAACGACCGTGCCCTGCGCCCCGACCAGGAGCTGCGCGGCTGCCTGGAGCACATCGCCGCCAGCAGCGACGGCTGGGGCTGCTGCGCCACCGAGACCGGCGGCAAGGTCACCTGGTTCTCGCAGCGCGCCCGCGCCGGCGAGCGGGTCCCGCTGGTGCCCACCGCGCCCGACCCGCGTGAGAGTGAGGGCCTGGACCTGCCCCGCGAGGTGAGCGTCGCCCAGGTCACCGGCCGGGTCCGTACCTCCGAGGGCGTCCTGGAGGAGGCCCGGTGACCCGGCGGAGGAACCGCACAGGGGCGCCCGCGTGGAGCGGGCGCCCCTACCCGCTGGGGGCGACCCCCGACGGCGAGGGCACCAACTTCGCGCTGTTCAGCGAGGTCGCCGAGCGGGTCGAACTGATCCTCGTCGACGACGACGGCCGACATACCAACGTGGCGCTGACCGAGGTCGACGGTTTCGTCTGGCACGGCTATGTGCCCGGCGTCGGCCCCGGCCAGCGCTACGGCTACCGGGTGCACGGCCCCTGGGACCCCGACGCCGGTCACCGCTGCAACCCGGCGAAGCTGCTGCTCGACCCCTACGCCACCGCCGTGGACGGGCAGATCGACAACCACCCCTCGCTGTACGAGCGCGACCCCGACGGACCCGACCCGGCGGACAGCGCCGGGCACACCACGCTGGGCGTGGTGACCGACCCGGCCTTCGACTGGGGCGAAGACCGACGCCCCTGCCGCCCGTACGCCGACACCGTGATCTACGAGGCCCATGTCAGGGGCCTCACCCGCACCCACCCGGAGGTGCCCCCGGAGCTGCGCGGCACCTACGCCGGGCTCGCCCACCCCGCGGTGGTGGAGCATCTGACCTCCCTCGGCGTCACCGCGGTGGAGCTGATGCCGGTGCACCAGTTCGTGCAGGACGGCGTGCTGCAGGGCCGGGGCCTGTCCAACTACTGGGGCTACAACACCATCGGCTTCTTCGCCCCGCACAACGCCTACGCCGCCCGCGGCACACGCGGACAGCAGGTCGCCGAGTTCAAGGAGATGGTGCGCACCCTGCACGCCGCCGGCCTCGAGGTGATCCTCGACGTCGTCTACAACCACACCGCCGAGGGCAACGAGAAGGGTCCCACCCTCTCCTTCCGGGGCATCGACAACAGCTCCTACTACCGGCTCGTGGACGGCGACTGGGCGCACTACTACGACACCACCGGCACCGGCAACAGCCTGCTGATGCGCCACCCCTACGTCCTGCAGCTGATCATGGACTCGCTGCGGTACTGGGTGACCGAGATGCACGTCGACGGCTTCCGCTTCGACCTCGCGGCCACCCTCGCCCGGCAGTTCCACGAGGTGGACCGGCTGTCGGCCTTCTTCGACCTGATCCAGCAGGACCCGGTGATCAGCCGCGTCAAACTCATCGCCGAACCCTGGGACGTGGGCGAGGGCGGCTACCAGGTGGGCAACTTCCCGCCGCTGTGGTCGGAGTGGAACGGCAAGTACCGCGACGCCGTACGGGACTTCTGGCGCGGCGAGGAGCACACCCTCGGCGAGTTCGCCTCACGCCTGACCGGCTCCGCCGACCTGTACGCCCACAGCAGGCGCCGGCCCCGGGCCAGCGTCAACTTCGTCACCGCGCACGACGGCTTCACGCTGCGCGACCTCGTCTCCTACAACGACAAGCACAACGAGGCCAACGGCGAGGGCAACCGGGACGGCGAGAGCGACAACCGGTCCTGGAACTGCGGGGCCGAGGGCGAGACCAGGGACCCGGCCGTGCGGGAGCTGCGCGCCCGGCAGCAGCGCAACTTCCTCGCCACCCTGCTGCTGTCCCAGGGCATCCCGATGCTCTCCCACGGCGACGAGCTCGGACGCACCCAGCGCGGCAACAACAACGCCTACTGCCAGGACAACGAGATCTCCTGGATCGACTGGCGGCTCGGCCGCGAACAGCGCGACCTGCTGGACTTCACCCGCCGGCTCATCGCCCTGCGCACCGCCCACCCCGTGCTGCGCCGGCGCCGCTTCTTCCGCGGCGAGACCCTGCGCCGGGCCGGCCAGCCACTGCCCGACCTGGTGTGGCTGCTGCCGGACGCGGAGGAGATGACCGACGACGACTGGGACCGCTCCGGCGCCCACTCGATCGCCGTCTTCCTCAACGGCGACGCCATCGCCGAACCCGACGCGCACGGCCGGCCCGTGGTCGACCACTCGTTCCTGCTGCTGCTCAACAGCCACTGGGAGCCGGTGGACTTCCGCCTGCCCGACGCGCGCTACGGCGAGCGCTGGACGGCCCTGATCGACACGGCCGACCCCGAGGGCACGCCGGACGAGGCGGAGCACAAGGCCCGCACCACCGTGAGCGTCGCCCCGCGCAGCCTGATCCTGCTGACCCGCCCGCCGCGCACCACCGCCCGCCGAGGGACACGCCGGTGAGGGACACGCCGGTGACGGACGCCCCGCACGCCCCCGCCGCCGAGGGGCGGCACGCCGCGAACCGTCACCGGCGGGTCGGCACGCCGCGTCAGCGGCTGCGGCGGGTCGTCACGGTGAACTGGGCGCCCTCGTTGTCGCGCAGGACCGCCTCGTCCTCCGACAGGGACAGCACGCTGCCGCCGTGCATCTCGGCGGCCCGGGCGCAGGCGGCGACGTCCTTCACCGCGAAGTGCACCTGCCAGTGCGGGCGGATCGTCGGGTCGGGCGCCGACTCCACGGCGCCCGACTCGATGCGGGCCACCACGTCGCCGCCGCTGCGCAGCACCACCTCGTCGCCCACGTACTCCACCTCGCAGCAGCCCTGCTTGTCCGAGGCCCAGTCGAAGACCTCCCCGTAGAAGATCGCCGCGTCGAAGGCGTCGCGTGTGTGCAGCTTGATGAAGGCCGGGTGGGCGCGGCGCCAGGCCGGCCAGTCCGTGAACAGCTCGCCCTCCCAGATCCCGAACGTCGCCCCGTCCCGGTCGGCCAGCAGCGCCGCACGTCCCGGCGCCAGCGAGATGGGACCGACAGCCGTGGTGCCGCCCCGCTCCTGCACCCGGGAGACCGCCTCGTCGGCGCTGCGCACCGCGAAGTAGGGCGTCCAGGCCACCGCCATCTGCCACATCCCGGCGACCGCGGCGATGCCCGCCACGGGTGTGCCGTCCGCCAGGGCGATGCGGAAGCGGTCCCCGAGCCGGACCGGCCGCCAGGTCCAGCCCAGCACGGCGCTGTAGAACTCCTCGGTGGTCTTCAGGTCACGGCTGGTCAGGCTCACCCAGCAGGGTGCCCCGAACACGGATTCGGTCGTGAAGACGTCCTTCGTGCCGGCAGGGGAGGGCATCTCTTGGTTCATGGCGTCGCGTCCTGATCTCGTCGGCCGGGTGGCACCGGAATGACACCAGTGTCCGTCCCGGACCGCTCCGGGCGCCTGCCGAGTACCCCGGCGGCGATGCCGAAACGGTGATCCGGAACCGATCCGGAGCGCCTCCGTCCGTCCGGTGGCACGCGGCGCGGCGAGTGGCGACGATGGAGAAGCCGGACACTGGGTGAAGGCACTCAAGCACTGTGCGGAGCCGACGCGGCAGCGGCAAACCTCAAGGTCCCGCAACGTCGCCGGCATGGTCCTCGTCCGGGCCGCACCGGCGTGCTGCCCGAGGAGAACCGCGCTGCCCTGGAGGAGGCGCTGGACCGGCTCGGCACCACCCCGGATCCCGGGCGCGCCGCCGCCACCCTGAGCGGCCACGCGCAGCCCGGCCCTCGAGACCCTGCACGCCCCGCCTCCGCCCCGCCGCTCAGCCGCCCTCGGCGGCCAGCTCCTCGCGCAGCTGGGCGAAGCAGCTGCTGAGCAGCCGCGACACATGCATCTGGGAGATGCCGAGCTGCTCGGCGATGGTGCTCTGCGTCATGCCCCGGAAGAACCGCAGATAGAGGATGACCCGCTCGCGCTCCGGGAGCGCCTGCAGGCAGGGCCGCGCCGCCACCCGGTCCACGACCGTGTCGTACGCCGGGTCGGGGGCGCCGAGCGCGTCCGCCAGGGCGTAGCCGTCGGTGCCCGGCATCTCCGCCTCCAGCGACAGCGCCGAGAAGCACTCCAGGGCCTCCGTACCGGTCTGCACCTCCTCCTCCGTCAGCCGGGTGTGCTCGGCGATCTCGGCGGTCGTCGGGGTGTGGCCCGGTGACGTCTGCGACAGCTCCTTGATCGCGCTGCGCACCCGGTTGCGCAGGTCCTGGACCCGCCGCGGCACGTGCAGGGTCCACATGTGGTCGCGGAAGTGGCGCTTGATCTCGCCGGTGACGGTCGGCACCGCGTACGCCTCGAAGGCGTGGCCGCGCGCCGGGTCGTAGTGGTCCACGGCCTTGACCAGCCCCAGGGCCGCCACCTGGTAGAGGTCCTCCAGGGTCTCGCCGCGTCCCCGGAACCGGACCGCGATGCGCTCGGCCATGGGCAGCCAGGCCCGGACCAGTTCGTTGCGCAGCGCCGTGCGCTCGGGTCCCTCGGGGAGCCGGGCGAGACGGGCGAAGTCCTCGCTGGTGTCCGGGGCGTCGTCGTGGGGGTGCGGCCTGGTGGTGGTGCTTCCGGCGATACGCATGATGCGCACCTCCCTGAGCAGGTGCCGGTGGGACAGACACCGCGGGAAGGCCGGACGCTTCACGGCACGAAGCAGCCCGGGCCGGCGAACCGTTTCCCACGGACGTGCCTCCTGTCCGAAGCACTGAACCACCTTTTCCCGTGCCCCGCCATTCCGAAACAGATTGGGAATTCAACGAGGGAATTTTCCGGCGGTACGGCGACGCAGTGAAATCGAAGGAATTCGATGAGTTAAATGCGGGGAGGCGGCGGGCGGGCGGGATGATCGCGCCCGGGGGTGCCGGACCGGGCCTCCCGCCCGGCCCCTGCGCCTGACCACGACCGGTCCATACCTGTGATCACGGCGCGGACGTGATGTACGGCACGCCGCGCGGGCGGGGTGGCCGACCGCTTCGGCGGATAGTGCCAGCGCAGCGCTTGATCAGCGATCAGCTGCGGTAAAACCGCCTGCCCACGGCGCATTCCGCCCATTTGACAGTGCGCCGAGCCCACAGATAGGAAGCAGCCACAGAATGTCGAGAGGTGCACTGTGTACGAGCCGAACGTGGTCGGGGACTGGCAGGAGTACGACGAGCATGCCGGTCTGCGGGTCCGCGTCCACCGACTTGAGGCGGGCGAGCCGCCGCGCGGACGCGACGACGCTGCCGAAGGGCTCACCTACTTCAGTGTCCGGGTGACCGTGGAGAACCGCGGAAGCCGGCCATTCGGTATTCACCTCGAAGACGGTCAGATCGATGTCCGGGTCGGCCCCGACGGTGAGAGCGCCTTCATCGACTGGCGCAACTCGCAATTCATCGAGGGATTCGACGTCTATCCGCTGCGCCGGGCGACGGCCGTCATTTTCGCCGCCGGACCCGAGGCGTCGCTGAGCCATGTGGACGTCCAGGTCCAGCTGCGCGTCGACGAGGAGTGGACCGGACGCCGGCTGTGGGCGGGCGGCATCGGGCTGCGGGAGCTGTCCGCCGGGACCCCGGCGGGCGCCTGCCGGGAGAGCCTCGCCCACCAGGTGAGCGTGTTCCTGCGCGAGCAGGCCGAGGAGGGCACCGCCTGACGGCGGCCCCTCGCACATCAACCGCCCCCGCTGGTCAGTGCGGGATCGTGTCGATGATCTCCCGGGCCCCCTGACGCAGCAGCGCCACCGCCACCGAGGTGCCGAGCGTGGCCGGGTCGAGCCGGCCCGCCCACTCGTGGGCGTTCAGCCGGGTCTTGCCGTCCGGGGTGAACACACAGGCCCGCAGGGAGAGTTCGCCGCTGCGGTCCACACGGGCGTAGCCGGCGATCGGGCTGTTGCAGTGGCCCTGGAGCACATGCAGGAACATGCGCTCGGCGGTGGCCTCCCGGTGGGTGGCGGGATGGCCGAGGGCGCTGACCGCGTCGATGAGGTCCGCGTCGTCCTCCCGGCACTGCAGCGCCAGCACGCCCGCGCCGATCGGCGGCATCATCGCCTCGGGGGAGAGCACCTCGCTGATCACGTCCGTCCGGCCGATGCGTTCCAGGCCCGACTTGGCCAGCAGCAGCGCGTCCGCCTCGCCGGCCGCCAGCTTGGCCAGCCGCCGGTTGGCGTTGCCGCGGAACGGAACGCAGGTCAGATGCGTGTGAGTGGCGGCCAGTTGGGCGGTCCGGCGCACCGAGGAGGTGCCGATGCGGGTGCCGGGCGGCAGCTCGTCCAGCGTCAGCCCGCCCGGGTGGACCAGCGCGTCGCGGATGTCGTCCCGTTCCAGGAACGCGGCGAACACCGTGCCGGCCGGCAGCGGGCGGTCGGCGGGCACGTCCTTGAGGCAGTGCACGGCGAGATCCGCCTCGCCGGCCAGCAGCGCGGCGTCCACCTCCTTGGTGAACGCGCCCTTGCCCTCCACCTTCGACAGATCGCCCAGCCACTTGTCGCCGGTGGTGCGCACGGGCACGACCCCGGTGCGCACTCCGGGGTGGGCGGCGGCCAACTCGGCACGGACGCGGTCCACTTGGGCGAGCGCCATGGGCGAGTCGCGGGACACGATACGGATCAGCTCGGGGGCGGACATGGCGACACGATAGACCCTCCGGGCCCGGTCCCCGTGCCGGAACGGGCCCGAAGGTCCCGAGCGGTCAGGCGTTCGGATCGAAGGGGATGCCCTCCGGCTTGGCCTTGGCCAGGTGCGAGGCGAAACTGCCGTCCTTCAGGCCGAAGTGGGCGCTGCCGAAGTCGTGCGAGACGAGCTTCTCCCGTATCCCCGGTGGATAGCCGTTCCAGCCGACCAGGGCCGGGTACTGCCAGGTGCTCTTGTGGTTCTCCGGCGGGTCGTCGTGGGCCTGCGCGATACGGAAGCAGTGCGTGCTGACGCCGTCCTTGTGATAGACGACCTTCGGGTGCGTGCCCTCGAAGCGGACCGACGAACGGGGGTGAAGGGTGAACGAGCCGTGGTTCGACGTCGCCACGTACTGCACCGTGTCGTTCTGCACCCACACCACCACGTGCTCCCAGTCGTGGCGGTGGCCGCCCAGGCCGATGCCCGGCAGGGCCTGGTCCTTCTCGAAGTACAGGGCGTAGACCACGGCGCACCAGCCGTTGTTGCACTTGGCGCGGGCGTAACCGTTGGTGTGGTCCAGGTCGGCGGCGTCCCGGCAGTTGCCGTTCAGCGCTCCGGTCGGCTTCAGGCCGGGGCTGACGTCGCCGCCGGGGCCGATGGCCGGGGTGGGATAGCAGCCGTCGGTGTCGTAGTCGTAGGCGGGCTGGTAGGTGCGCTCCAGGGCGTCGGCGTTCGCGGGCAGGGCCGGGGGCGGGGCGGCGAAGGCGGTGCCGGGGAAGGCGATGACGAGAGCGGAGGCTCCGGCGAGGCCGGTGAGCCACCGTCTGCGGTGGGTGCGGAGCGTGCTCGACTGCACTGCGTCCTCCTCGGGTGCGGGCGCAGCCCAACGTCTGTGGGGGGCTGGGGAGTTCAGCATCATCCCGGGTGGACGCGTCCATGCCAAGAGGTGGGCCGAGGCGGCCCGTGGTCCCTGCGCGGCAGGGTGCGGCCGGGCGCGGTTCAGGCCAGGTCGTCGGGCAGGTCGGCCGCCGACTCCTCGGGCGTCAGATCCGGCCGCAGCCGCAGCCAGGACGGCTGGCGCAGCATCCCCTCACGGGTGCGGGTGCTGTAGCGGACCTCGCCCACCAGCCGGGGGACCACCCAGTGCGCGCCCGGCACCGGGGGCACCGGGTCGAAGGGACACACCTCGCTCGCCGCCGCCCGCAGCAGCGCGGCCAGTTCGGTGCGTTCGGCCTCGCTCCAGCCCGTGCCCACCCCGCCCACGTAGCGCAGCCGGCCGTCCGCCGCCCGCTGGCCGACCAGCACCGCGCCCGGCAGGCCCGTCAGCCGGCCCCTGCCGGGCAGCCAGCCGCCGATCACCACGTCCTCGCTGCGCATATTGCGGATCTTGATCCAGGCCCGGGAGCGCACGCCCGGCTCGTACACCGAGTCCAGCCGCTTGCAGACCAGGCCCTCCAGGCCGTGCTCCCGGGTGGCGCGCAGCGCCTCGGCCCCGTGCCCCACGATCGCGGCCGGAGTGGACCAGGAGGGCCCCTCGAGGCCGAGCGCCTCCAGCTCCTCGCGCCGCCGGACGTAGGGCAGGCGGATCAGAGAGCGCCGGCGCAGGTGCATCACGTCGAAGAGGACGAGGTGGACCGGGACCTTCGCCGCCCGCCGGGCCGCCCTGCCGGGGGCGTGCGCCAGCCCCATCCGGGACTGCAGCAACTGGAAGCTGGCGCGGCCGTGTTCGTCCAGGGCCAGTACCTCGCCGTCCAGCACCGCCGGGGTGCTGCCGAGCGCGCGGGCCAGCGGGGCCAGTTCGGGGTAGGCGCCGGTGATGTCCTGGCCGGACCGGGCGCGCAGCACGATGGTGCCGTCGCCGGGGAGGTAGACGACCGCGCGCTGGCCGTCCTGCTTGGTCTCGTAGGCCCAGCGGTGGTCCATGGACGGGGGCGGCAGGGTGCCGGGGGTGGCGAGCATGGGCGGGATCAGGGGCAGGTTCACGGGTGAGGTGTGGACGCGGGTGCGCTGCGCTAAGCGCCTCGGGCACCTGGGATCCCCTGAACGGCGTCGTGGGGTCGCCCAAGGGTGGGGCGCCTGAGCGCCGTGGGGGTGCGGTGGAGGCGCGGCTGCGGGTGGGAGGGGGCTGGGCGCGCAGTTCCCCGCGCCCCTTAAGGGTGTTGTCCGGCCGCTTCTTTGAATGGAAGGGCGGAGTTCGGGGGGTACTTACCGTCGGGTAATGTGCGGGGGCAGGCCTTCAGAGGAGGAACCGTGTCACGGTCCGATCGCCCGCCCCTGCTGCTCGCCGGCCTGCTGGCCGTCGCGGGCACCGCCCACTTCGCGGCCCCGCGTCCGTTCGACAGCATCGTGCCCCGCTCCCTGCCGGGATCGCCCCGCACCTGGACCCGGGCCAGCGGCGCCGCGGAGCTGGCGCTGGCCGCGGGAGTGGCGCTGCCCCGCACCCGCAGGGTTGCCGCCCTCGCCGCCGCGGCCTTCTTCGTGGGCGTGTTCCCCGCCAATGTGAAGATGGCCGTCGACTGGCGGCACCGCCCCGCCCCCTACCGGGCCGCCGCCCTCGGGCGGCTGCCGCTGCAGCTGCCGCTGGTGCTGTGGGCGCGCGGCGTGGCCAGGAACGCCGGGAACGCCAGGAACATCAGGAACGTCAAGAACGCAGAGGGCCGGTCATGAGCGCCGCGCCGGGCAAGGGCGACGTCGTCGAGGACTTCGCGCTGCCGGACGAGACGGGCACCGTCCGCCGGCTGTCGGACCTGCTCGCCGAGGGGCCGGTCGTGCTGTTCTTCTACCCGGCCGCGCTCAGTCCCGGCTGCACCGCGCAGGCCTGCCGCTTCAGGGACCTGGCCGCCGAGTTCGCCGCCGTCGGGGCACGGCCCGTCGGCATCAGCGGGGACGGAGTCGAGCGGCAGGCCGAGTTCGCCGGGCGGCACGGCCTCGGCATGCCCCTGCTGTCCGACACCGACGGCACGGTCCGGGAGCGGTTCGGGGTCAAACGGGGGATCGCCCTGGCGCCGACCAAGCGGGCCACCTTCGTCATCGGCCGGGACCGCACCGTCCTCGAGGTCGTCCGCAGTGAGCTGCGGATGAACGTCCACGCCGACCGGGCGCTCGCCGCACTGCGCGACCACCGCTCCTGAGGCGGGCCGCGAGCCGCGGTTGATAAGGGGACAGGATGGGCTGATCCTGGACGAATGGAGGAGGCCTCCGCTGAGGTGGTCGTCGATGCCCGCGGCATCGTGACGGGGTGGAGTGAGGGTGCCCGCCGGCTGACCGGACATCCGGCCGGGGAAGCCGTGGGGCGGGCCGTGAGGGAGCTGCTCGCCGAGGAGGCACCCGCCACAACCCCGCCCGTGCCGTCGGGCAGCGTCGTGCTGCGCCACCGCGACGGGCACTCCGTGTGGGTCCGGGCGACGGTCACCCCGCTGAGCGGCCCGGACGGCGACCCCGCCGGGTACATCCTGCACGCCGAGCCGCCCGGCGCGGCCGAGACCTCCCTGGCCGGGCGGGCCTTCCAGCAGGCGTCCAGACCAACACGGGCAAGGTCATCTGGGCGGAGCAGCCGCTGTCCGCCCTGTAGAGAGGGCACCCGCGCCGGTGGCGGTCAGGCCTCCTCGTCGGCGGCGACCTGGGCCAGGGTGCGGCCGGAGCGCACCGAACGGGCGCGCCGGGGGTCGGGCGCCGGGCGGCCCCAGGACTGCCCGGAGGCCGTCCGCACCAGTAGCCACGCCTCCTCGCCGCTGCCGTCCCCGCCGCGGAACCGGGTCAGCGCGTACTCGCCGCGCAGCTTCGACCCCTTCAGCCGGAACCGGGCGTGCCCGCGCTCCAGCGACTCGGCGAAGCCGACCGGCCGGCCCCGGCGGTCGTGGCTGAGCGGCTCGTAGGTGCCGCGGTCCCAGACGATCACCGTGCCGCCGCCGTACTCGCCGTGCGGGACGACCCCCTCGAACTCCTCGTACTCCAGCGGATGGTCCTCGGTGGGCACGGCGAGCCGCTTGTCCTTCGGGTCGGCGGGCGGCCCCTTGGGCACGGCCCAGGACCGCAGCACGTCGCCCACCTGGAGGCGGAAGTCGAAGTGCATCCGGCGCGCGTCGTGGATCTGCACCACGAAGCGGGGCTCCGGGCCCGCCGCCGCGGCCCTGCCGCGGGGCTCCGCGGTGCGGGTGAAGTCCCGCTTGCCGCGGTAGTCCCGCAGCCGGTCCGGCCCGTCCCGCTCGTCCCGCCGCTGCCGTGCGCCCACGTCCGGCTCCCTTCCTCCAGGTCGTGCCCCGGTGCCGCGCCGGGTACCCGGTCAGAACTCCTCGTGCACCTCGGGGTCACCGCCCAGGCGCCGGTGGGCGCGGTCGGAGAGGGTCCGCATCTGCGCCTCGTCCAGCTCGAAACCGAAGACGTCGAGGTTGGCGCGCTGCCGGTCCGGGTCCGCCGACTTCGGGATGGGCAGCGCCCCCAGCTGGATGTGCCAGCGCAGCACCGCCTGGGCGGGCGTCACCCCGTGCGCCTCTGCCACGGCGGCCACGGCCAGGTCGTCCAGCAGCGCCGACCCCTGGCCGAGCGGGCTCCAGCTCTCGGTGAGGATGCCCTTCTCCCGGTGGTAGGCGCGCAGCTCCTCCTGCGGGAAGCAGGGGTGGAGCTCGATCTGGTTCACCGAGGGCAGCACCCCGGTCTCCTTCTCCAGCCGCTCGATGTGGGCGGGGGTGAAGTTGGAGACGCCGATGGACCGGACCAGACCGTCCTCCCGGAGCTTGATCATGGCCTTCCAGGAGTCGGCGTACTTGTCGACGCGGGGCAGCGGCCAGTGGATCAGGTACAGGTCGACGTAGTCCAGGCCGAGCCGCCTGCGGGACTCCTCGAAGGAGGCGAGGGTCTGCTCATAGCCGTGGTGGCGGCCCGGCAGTTTCGTGGTGACGACGATCTCCTCGCGCGGCACGCCGGCGCGGGCGACGGCGCGGCCCACCCCGGTCTCGTTGCGGTAGTTCGCCGCCGTGTCGACCAGGCGGTACCCCAGCTCCAGTGCGCTGGTCACCGCGCGTTCCGCCTCGTCGTCGTCCAGGGGCCAGGTGCCCAGGCCCAGGGCGGGGATCGTGGTGCCGTCGTTGAGGGTGTGGGTCGGGACGCTGCTCACGAAAGGACCTCCCGTTGGCGATGTCGTGGCTCCAGCCTCGACGACCCGCCCGGCCGTGATCAACCGGAGAGGTCCGTGCCGGTCGCGGCCACGCCCTGTCGCCAAGCCGGCGCCCGGCTGTCACGATCTTCCAGGAGCCGGCCCGCAGGGGCCGTGGGGAGGCACGACGGAGGCGAGGACGGATGACGAGCGACCGGGGTGGCGCAGCGGCCGTCGGCGGGCCGGCGAGCGGGACGGGACCGGCCGGGGCGGAGCCGGCCGGGGCGGAGCTGGACGTGCGGCCCGTGGCCGGGCACATCGGGGCCGAGATCGCCGGGGTGGACCTCGCCGGTGACCTCGACGACTCGGCGGTCGCCGCGATCCGGGCGGCGCTGCTGCGCTGGAAGGTGGTGTTCTTCCGCGGGCAGCGTCTCGACCACGCCGGGCAGGTGGCGCTGGCGCGCCGATTCGGCGAACCGGTCGTGCTGCCGCGGCGCGGCAAGGCCTCCCCGCCGGACGTCCCGGAGATCGAGACCACCGCCGACCGGCTGGAGCTCGGCGGCCGGTTCGGCATGGCGCACGACGAGTGGCTGCGGCGCCGCCGGCACACCCTGCTGCGCGGCTGGCACTGCGACCACGGCGCCCGCATCGACCCGCCCGCGGCGACCATCCTGCGCGCCGAGACCGTGCCGCCCTACGGCGGCGACACCACCTGGTCCAACCTGGCCGCCGCCTACGCCGGACTGTCCGCCCCGGTCCGGGCGTTCGTGGACGGGCTGCGCGCCGAGCACCGGCTGGGCGTCGGCTACCAGCCGCGGCCCGGCGACGACGCCTACGCCCGCCACCTGCTGGACCATCAGGTCGCCTCCGAGCACCCGCTGGTGCGGGTCCACCCGGAGACGGGGGAGCGGATCCTGTTCGTCAACGGCTACTACGTCGAGCAGATCACCGGCCTGTCCCGCCCGGAGAGCGCCGCCGTGCTGGAGATGCTGCTGGAGCAGGCGATCCGGCCCGAGTACACCGTGCGGTTCCGCTGGGAGCCGGGCAGCGTCGCGTTCTGGGACAACCGGGCCACCATCCATCTCGCCCCCGGCGACACCGCCCACCTGGACCATCCGCGGATCATGCACCGGGTGATGATCGCCGGTGACGTCCCGGTCGGCGTCGACGGACGGCCGTCCGCACCGATCACGGGCCCGGCTCCCGGCCGCTGGTGACCTCCGGTCATCGGGTCACCGGGTCAGCGGGATGATCACCTCGTCCTCCACGGGCGGGTCGGTCTCCTGCGCCCGGTTGCCGGTGGCCGCCAGGCAGCGCAGCCGGATCCGCTCCGGCTCGACGTCCAGGCGCAGGAAGCTCTTGAAGAACGGCGGGCTGTAGGTGGCCGAGCCCGGCGAGAACACCTGGGTGTAGATCTTGCGCACGGGCAGCCGGAACCGCTTGGCCCGGTCCGGCCGGCGGCCGGTGCCGAGCAGCGCGGCGACCAGCCGGACCCGCCGGGTGACCCGCCCGGGCGGGTCGGTGGGCCGGGTCGGCCCGATGCCGAGCCGCTCGGCGATCACCGCGGACGCCTCCGCCTCGGTGAGGGTGAACAGGCGCGGCAGCCGCAGCCGGCGGCCGTACAGGGCGCTGTAGAAGGCGAGGGAGTCGCCGCGCAGCGGATAGCAGCGGAAGTCCCGCTCGGTCACCCCGGCGACATCGACGCGGGGGATGGTGTGGGTGGCGTGGGTGAAGGCACCGCCGCCGCCCGCCACCACGTACTGCAGGGTGCGCCCGTCCGGCAGCCGCACCGGGTAGCGCTGGTAGTTGTGGATGTCCCCGCCGATCGCCGCCACGTAGTGGTGGTCCGGGTCGCGGACGATCTCGTCCACCGTGCCGCCGCCCTCGATCGGGCAGGGGTGGTGCGCGCCGTCCACGTACAGCGGCGAGCCGGTGACGAGGATCTTCGGGCGGGGACCGCGGGAGACCTCGCGCAGCCAGGCGCCCTGCTCGGCGTCGACGGTTCCCAGCAGCCCGGTGTCGATGCCGACGATCCGTATCGGCCCCGCGTCGATCGCCCAGTACGGGCCCGGCTGCACGGCCTGCTGTTCGGGCGCGGAGCGCAGGGCGCGGGCCTCGGCGAGCCGCTCGCCGTCGCCCGGGCGGGGCCGGTGCCACAGCAGGGAGCGCAGCCAGGCGCGGGTGAGGGGGCGGGGACGCTCCTCGGGCGGCAGGGGCGCCCGCTCGCCGCAGAACACCCGCATGAAACCGGCGAGGTCCTCGTACCAGTCGTGGTTGCCGGGTATCGCGTAGATGGGCGCCCGGTAACCGGCGTACGGGCGGAAGAACTTGTCGGCG
This sequence comes from Streptomyces thermocarboxydovorans, assembly GCF_039524635.1. NCBI lineage: Bacteria > Bacillati > Actinomycetota > Actinomycetes > Kitasatosporales > Streptomycetaceae > Streptomyces > Streptomyces thermocarboxydovorans. Next base: position 15,578 of record NZ_BAAAGU010000012.1, read on the forward strand.
TAGTCGTCGGCGCTGCCCACCGGGTAGATCACATCGCTGGCCAGCACGGCGAAGCGGGTGTCCCGGCCGGCGTTCAACAGGCCCGGCACCACAGCGTACTGGGGCTCGCCGCCCTCACCGGTGTCGCCGATGACCAGGAAGGAGAAGCGGTCCGGGTCGTCACGCCGGATCACCTTGTCGGCCGGTGCGCCGGCCGCCGCCCGCCGGGCCGTCCAGCGGCTGCGGATACGGCCGGTGGGGTCCCCGAGCCAGCAGACCAGCACGCCGTTGCGGGCGGCCCACAGCATGCGCGGGTCGAGCCAGAAGACCTTCTCGGTGCCGCCGGGCATCAGCCGCCGGTAGATGCCGCGTTCCGCGGAGCCCCAGCCTGCGCCCTCGGCCGTGTCGCGTGAGGAGTTGGACATCGGGGCACCGTAACAACGGTGCCCGGCAGGGGCGCAGGGGTGGTCCGCCGTTCAACTGCCCTGCCGTGGAAGGCTGCTCGCACTGCCTCGCGGGGGCGGCTACTCGAACCGGGAGACGTCGCCCGCGCCGCGCCGCACGATCTCCGCCTCGCCGCCGGAGAAGTCGATGACCGTGGTCGGCTCGGTGCCGCAGTCCCCGGAGTCGAGCACAGCGTCCACCACGTGGTCGAGGCGGTCCTTGATCTCCCACCCCTGGGTCATCGGCTCGTCCTCGCCGGGCAGCAGCAGGGTGCTGGACAGCAGCGGCTCGCCCAGCTCCTCCAGCAGCGCCTGGGTCACCACATGGTCGGGGATGCGCACGCCCACCGTCTTCTTCCTGGGGTGCTGCAGCATGCGCGGCACCTCCCGCGTCGCCGGCAGGATGAAGGTGTAGCTGCCCGGGGTCGAAGCCTTCACCGCGCGGAAGACGTCGTTGTCGATCCGTACGAACTGGCCGAGCTGGGCGAAGTCCCGGCAGACCAGCGTGAAGTGGTGCCGGTCGTCCAGCTTGCGGATGGTGCGGATACGGTCGATGCCGTCGCGGCTGCCGAGACGGCAGCCCAGCGCGTAGCAGGAGTCCGTGGGGTACGCGATCAGGGCGTCGTCGTCGCGGATGCTCCGGGCGACCTGGGAGATGGTGCGCGGCTGCGGGTTGTCGGGGTGCACGTCGAAGTACTTCGCCATTCACCGAGCTTATGACGCAGGTGCCGGTACGGCCGCGGGGACCGGGCCGGGACGCACGATGCCGGTGCGCCTCGGGGGACGTGCCGGACGGGACGAGCCGGGCAGAAGGGATGAGCCGGACGTGCGGGTGAGGTAACGTGCCCGACCGGGACCGGTACGGCGCGAACGAGGGGAAGGCCGAGGTGACAGGCCGCAGGGACGCAATCCGGGGCGAGATCCGGGGCGAGCAGCCGGCGGCCGGCCAGGCCCCGGCATGGGCGCGGGAGCTGCTGGAGCATCTGCGCCCCTCCGCCCGTGACGTCCGCCGGATCGCCGACTGGCTCGCCGCGACCGTGCACGCCGCGGTCGCCCTCCAGGACGCCGAGGGAAACCTCCTCGCCGGCCGGCGGCTGCCGCTGGACGAGGATCTCGTCGCCGACCTCACCTCCGGCCGGATCGCCTCGGCCGCCTGGGAGGGCGAGGGCCGCCATCTGCGCCTGGTGCGGGTCGAGCACCCGTCGCGGGCGCTGGTGCTCGCGGTCTCCCGCCGGACCCCGTTCGACCGGCGCGCCGCCGATGTCGTCACGCACACCGCCCAGGTGCTGGAGCTGCTGCTCGCCGCCCGCGAGACCGCCACCGCCGGGCAGCTGCTGCGCCGCGCCACCGCCGACCTGCGCCTGGCGATCATGCAGTTGCTGATGGTGGAGGACATCGTCGCCGCCCGCCGGGTCGCCGCCGGGCTGTGGCCCGGACTGCTCGACGCCGACACGGCGTGTGTCTATGTCGTCGAATCGACACCGGCCCGCCGCGACCGGCTCGCCGAGGAGGCCCTGGACGCCACGGCCGGGGAGGCGCTGGTGGTGCGCTGCCCCGCCATGGACGGCCATGTCATCGTCCTCAGCCCCCGGGAGACCACCGCGAGCGACCTGCGGTCGCTGGTCGTACGGCACGACGACACCTACCTCGGCGGCAGTGCCCGGCAGAGCCTCGCCCGCACCGCCACCGCCTACGGGCAGGCCGTCAGCGCCCTCGCCGTGGCCCGCTTCAGACCGGACAAGGCGGCCGTCTACGCCGAGCGCATCCACCCCGAGCGGCTGATGGATCCCGCGGCGCTGCGCGGCTGGACCGCCCGGCTGCTGCGCCCGCTCGACGTCCTGCCGCACCACACCCGCGCCGAACTCCTCGCCACCACCCGCCTCGGCCTGGAGTTCACGGCCGTCAGCACCGCCAAGATCCTCGGCGTCAGCCGCAACACCGTGCGCGCCCGCATGGAGCGCGTGGAGACCATGCTGGGCGCCGACTTCGACGACGTCACCGCCCGCGCCGTCGCCCATCTCGCGCTGCACACCCAGATCAACCTCCAGGACGGGCAGGCCGTCGCCGACCCCGGCGCGGACCCGCCCCGCCTCGCCGACCTGCTCTCCGGCGAGGCCGTACGCGCCTGGGCGCAGCAGCTGCTCGGCCCCCTCGAGGACGACTCCCGCAATCTGCGCCGCACCCTCGGCGCCTGGGTCGCCTCCGGCGGCAACGCCGGACGCGCCGCGCAGAGCCTGGGCGTGCACGCCCAGACCGTCCGCGAGCATGTGCGCAGCGCGGAGCCGATCCTGGAACGCCGGCTGCTGGCCGCCGGCACCGATCTCTACGAGGTGGTCCTGGCCCTGCTCGCCGCGGGGGACCTGCCGCAGCCGGTGTTCGCCGGTCCGGCGCAAACCTCCTCACCTGCGTGAACATCCTTTCGAGAGGCCGGCCGGGCCGCGATGCGGAGGGGCTCCTACCGGTATGTTTCGGGCGCGGTTGTGCACCGGTGAGTCCCGAGGGGGCCGCAGGCGGGCACTGGTGCGGTACACAGACCCACCGGCGTGCGCATAGCTTCTTTTCAGCCGCGGGGCACGACCGGAACGGGGGACCGGTCGCGCTCCCGCGGTTTGTCCGTGAGGCCCGGCCCGTCGTCACCGAGACGATGGCCGGGCCTTTGCCATGTCCGTCGAAACACGCCGAACGGGTCTGCTACGGTCGCATACGCGTTCCACACAGGTGGTTACGCGGAGTTCACACCCGCCCGCCTTGCGGGGCGGACGGACTTGCTATCGTGCTACTCGCCGGTAGCAAGCTGAACGGGGGTTCGGGGGGCCGGTGTTGACCGCATCAGCGCTCCCCGCGTTTCCAGCGGCAGCGGTCTGGCAAGGAGGCCAGGCCGGCCGCAGTCTCGCGCGTACCCGAGGCGCGGCCCTCAACACTCCGGTTCCTCGCACTGACGCAAGAACAGGTGAGTCTCCTCCTATGGCCCGTTCCCTGGTCGACCTACTTTTCGCGCACGCTTCCGAGCACCCCGACCGGACCGCCTACCGCTTTCTCGCCACCGGCGACTGCGCCGGCGAGAACGCCGAGATCCACACCGTCACCTACGGGCGTCTGGCCGCCCGCACCCGCGCCGTCGCCGCATGGCTGCGGGACCGGAACCTCACCGGCGCCCGCGCCATGCTGATGTACCCGCCGGGACTGGAGTTCATATCCGGCTACCTCGGCTGTCTCGCCGCCGGGGTCGTCGCCGTGCCCGCCGTGCCCCCGCAGGGCCGCGCCGACAACCACCGCGCCCTGACCCGGACCAAGCGCCTGATGGCCGACGCCGACGCCCGCATCATCCTCGGCGGACGCCAGGTGATCGGCGCGCTCGACGGCATGACGCCCCATCTGCCGGAACTGGCCGACGTCACCCGCGTCGCCACCGAGGACATCCCCGACGAGGCAGGCGCCGGCTGGGAGGCACCCGAACTCGACCCCGGCTCCGTCGCCTTCCTCCAGTACACCTCAGGCTCCACCTCCGCCCCGCGCGGCGTGATGGTCACCCACGGCAATCTGCTGGACAACCAGCGGATCATCACCGAACGGATGGGCCACACCCCGGACGCCCTCGCCGCCCACGGCAACGAACTGTTCGTCAGCTGGCTGCCCGTCTACCACGACATGGGCCTCATCGGACCCGTCCTCAACACCATCCACACCGGCGGCACCGCCACCCTGCTCTCCCCGCTGCACTTCCTCCAGCGGCCCCAGCGCTGGCTCGACACCGTCAGCCGCTACCGCCCGCACACCAGCGGCGGCCCCAACTTCGCCTACGAACTGGCCCTCAAGCACGCCGACCCCGACTTCATCGACCGGCTCGACCTGAGCAGCTGGAAGGTCGCCTTCAACGGCGCCGAACCAGTACGCGCCGCCACCCTGCGCCGCTTCGCCGACACCTTCGCCCCGGCCGGCTTCCGCCGCGAGGCCCTCTGCCCCTGCTACGGGCTGGCCGAGGCCACCCTGATGGTCACCGGCGGCTCGACCGGCGCCCCGCCCACCCTCCTGTCCGCCGAGGAGGGCCCGCACGCCGGCGAGGCCGACGCGGCGGCGGTCGGCACCGGACGGCCCGGCCCCGGACTGACCGTGGTGATCGCCGACCCGGAGACCCACGAGGAACTCCCCGAGGGGCAGGTCGGCGAGATCCGCGTCGCGGGCGCCAGCGTCGCCAAGGGCTACTGGCGCAACGCCCTCGCCACCCGCGAGACCTTCCGCGCCGAGGTCACCGGCCGCGAGGGACGCTTCCTGCGCACCGGCGACCTCGGCTTCCTGCGCGACGGCGAACTCTTCGTCACCGGACGGCTGAAGGACCTCATCGTCATCGACGGCCGCAACCACTACCCGCAGGACCTCGAACTCACCGCCGAGATGGCGCACCCCGCGCTGCGCCCCGGCTGCACCGCCGCGTTCGGCGTCGACACCGGCACCGGGGGAACGGGCGGCGAACAGGTCGTCCTCGTCGCCGAGGCCGCCCCGGACGCCGCCGGCGACGCCGAGAAGATCACCGAGGTGATCCGCGGCGCCCTCGGCGACTCCCACAGCGTCGCCGTCCGCGACGTGGTGCTGGTCCAGCCGGGCACCATCCCCAAGACCTCCAGCGGCAAGATCCAGCGCCGCGCCTGCCGCACCGCGTACCTCGACGGCACCCTCTCCGTGATCGGTGCGCCCACCGCCGGGTGACCCGGCCCACCGCCGGACGATCCCGCGCGCCGACGGCCCGGCCCGCCGCGCACCCGCCGGGCGCCGGCGCCCACCGCAACCCCCGCGCACGCCGGACCTGAGAGGCCCCGCCGCCCCGTCCCGCGCGCCGCGCCGGCCCACCCGGCCGGCGCCCGAGTTCCCAAGGACCACCCGTGTCAGAGATGTCCGCGCCCGAGCCCCCGAAGCAGCCCGACGACCCGCCCCTGAAGTCCGTGGACGAGGTGCGTGCCTGGCTGGTGTCGGCCGTCGCCGAGGCCACCGGACTCGACCCGCGCAGCGTCGACCCGGACCGGCCGCTCGCCGAATTCGGCCTCGGCTCACGGCAGTTGGTGGCCCTGTCCGGTGAACTCGCCGCCCGCACCGGCCGCACGCCGGACGCCTCCGTCGTCTTCGAGCACCCGACCGTCGGCGCCCTCGCGGAAGCCCTGCTGGACCAGGACCAGAGCCCCGCACCGACAACTCCCGCCACCGTCACCGAGGTCACGGCACCCGGGCGCACCGGCGACGACATCGCCATCGTCTCCATGGCCTGCCGCCTGCCCGGCGGCGCCGACGACCCGGAGGCACTGTGGCGGCTGCTCGCCGAGGGACGGGACGCCGTCACCGAAGTGCCCGCCGGCCGCTGGGACACCCGGGGCCTGTACGACCCCGACCCGGAGAGCACCGGCACCGCCTACAGCCTGCGCGGCGGATTCCTCACCGGCATCGACCGCTTCGACGCTGCCTTCTTCGGCATCTCGCCCCGCGAGGCCGAGGCCATGGACCCCCAGCAGCGGCTGCTGCTGCGGACCGCCTGGGAGACGATCGAACGCGCCGGCATCGTCCCCGGCAGCCTCCGCGGCAGCTCCACCGGCGTCTACATCGGCCTCTACGACAGCGGCTACCTCGCCTCCGCCGGACTGGACCGGCTCGACGGGCACGTCGGCACCGGCTCGGCCTCCAGCGTGGCCTCCGGACGCATCGCCTACACCCTCGGCCTCGAGGGACCGGCGGTGACCGTCGACACCGCCTGCTCGTCCTCCCTGGTCGCCCTGCACCTCGCGGCGCGGGCACTCGCCGACGGGGAGTGCGACCTGGCCCTCGCCGGCGGGGCCACGCTGATGGTCACCCCGCGCGGGCACGTGGAGTTCAGCCGGCTGCGCGGGCTGTCGCCCAGCGGCCGCTGCAGCCCCTTCTCCGCGGACGCCGACGGGGTGGTGTGGGCCGAGGGCTGCGGCCTGGTGCTCCTCAAGCGGCTCGCCGACGCCCGGCGCGACGGCGACCGGATCCTCGCCGTGATCAAGGGCTCGGCCCTCAACCAGGACGGCCGCAGCCAGGGCCTGAGCGCCCCCAGCGGCCCCGCACAGGAACGCGTGCTGCGCGCCGCGCTCGACGCCGCCGGACTCACCCCGGACGACATCGACTACGTCGAGGCCCACGGCACCGGCACCCCGCTCGGCGACCCGATCGAGGGCCGCGCCCTGGCCCGCGTCCTCGGCGCCGGCCGCCCGGCCGAACGCCCCCTGCACATCGGCTCGCTGAAGTCGAACCTCGGCCACACCCAGGCCGCCGCCGGCATCGCGGGCGTCATCAAGACCGTGCTCGCCCTGCGGCACGAGACACTCCCCGCCTCCCTGCACGCGGACACCCCGACCGAGCACATCGACTGGGCCGCCAGTGGCCTGCGCGTCCTCACCGAGCCGCGCCCCTGGCCGCGCACCGAGGACCGCCCGCGCCGCGCCGGAGTGAGCGCCTTCGGCATCAGCGGCACCAACGCCCATGTGGTGCTGGAGGAAGCCCCGCGCGAGCCGGACCCGGCGCCGGAGCCGGCGCCCGCCCCCGACCCCGCCGGCCGGCACCTCTTCCCGCTCTCCGCCCGCACGCCGGCCGCCCTGCGCGGACAGGCCGACCGCCTCGAACGCGCCCTCGCCGCACAACCCGACCTGCCCCTGAACGCCGTGGCGGCGACCCTCGCCCATCACCGCACCCACTTCGAGCACCGGGCCGTGATCCCCGCCGGGGACCACGACACCCTGCGCGCCGCCCTGCGCCTGCTCGCCGACGGGGAGACCGACCCCGAGCGGATCGCCGGCCCGCACCAGGCCGTCCCGCAGGGCAAGGTGGCCTTCGTCTTCCCCGGCCAGGGATCCCAGTGGGCCGGCATGGCCCGCGACCTCCTCGACCGCGACCCGGTCTTCGCCGACGAACTCGACCGCTGCGACGCCGCCCTGCGCCCCTTCACCTCCTGGTCCGCGGCCGCCGTCCTGCGCGGCGACGCCGGCGCGCCCTCGCTGGACCGCGTGGACGTCGTCCAGCCGGTGCTGTTCGCCGTGATGGTGTCGCTGGCCGCCGTCTGGCGGGCCCGCGGCATCCGCCCGGACGCCGTGATCGGACACAGCCAGGGCGAGGTCGCCGCGGCCTGCGTCGCGGGCGCCCTCAGCCTCAACGACGCGGCGGCCGTGGTCGCCCTGCGCAGCCAGGCCCTGACCGCCCTGTCCGGCACCGGCACCATGGCGGTCGTCGCCCTGCCGCACACCGAGACCGAGGCCCGCCTCGCCGCACTCGGCGGCGACCGGGTGTCCGTCGCCGCCGTCAACAGCGCCCGCTCCACCGTCGTGGCGGGCGAGACCGAAGCCGTCGAGGAGCTGCTCGCCGGCCTCGAGCGCGAGCAGGTCTTCGCCCGCCGCCTCGACGTCGACTACGCCTCGCACAGCCCCGCGGTGGAGGCCGTCCGCACCGGGATCGTCGACGAACTCGACGGCGTCACCGCGATACCGGCGCCCGTCGCCTGGTACTCCACCGTCACCGGCGCCCCCGTCACCGGCGAACTGGACGCCGCCTACTGGTACACCAACCTCCGCGAGCCGGTGCGGTTCGGGCCGGCCGTCGAGCGGATGATCGCCGACGGCTACCGCTGCTTCGTCGAGCTGAGCCCCCACCCCGCCCTGCTCACCGCGCTGCGCACCGTTGCCGAGGACAGCGGGACCGAGGACCTCGTCGCCGTGGGCTCGCTGCGCCGCGACGAGGACGCCCTGGCCTGCCTGGACCGTGCCACCGCCGAACTGCACGTCCACGGACGGCCCGTCGACTGGCGCCGCCTGGTCCCCGGCACCGCCCCGGCCGACCTGCCGACCTACGCCTGGGACGAGCAGCGCCACTGGTCCGAGGCCGCCGGCACCACCACCGCCGCACCCGGCCTCTTCGACCGTGCCGCGCATCCGCTGCTCGGCGTGCAGCTGCAGTCGGCGGACGAGACCCGCTGGACCTTCCGCAACGAATGGTCGGCGGCCACCGCGGACTGGCTCCCCGACCACACCGTGTTCGGCCGCACCGTGGTGTCCGGTACCACGCTGACCGAACTCTGCCGCGCCGCCCTCGCCGTGGCGCGCCCGGACACCCCCTCGGACGTCACCGACCTGCTCCTGCTCGCCCCGCTCGCACTGCCCGCGGACGGCACCACCGAGGTGTCCGTCGAGGTCGTCACCTCCGGCCCCGCACCCGAGATCACCGTGCACAGCCGCCCGCGCGGGCAGCAGGCCGCCGGCTGGACCCTGCACGCCACCGCGACCGGCACCGCCACCGACGAGGCAACGGCCACCGCGGGCGAGGCGCCGCCGGCCTGGCCGGACGGGGCCGATCCCGCCTGGAGGGAGGACACCTACGACCGGCTGGCCGCCCTCGGCCTCGGCTACGGCCCCGCCTTCCGGTGCGTACGGCAGGCCGTCCGTACCGGCGACGGCACCCTGCTGGCCCGGCTGACCCTCCCTCAGTCCGCCCGCGACACCACCGACCCCTACCCGGTCCACCCCGCGCTGCTGGACGCCGCACTCCATGTGGCGGCCGGGCTCGACCCGGACGAGAGCAGGGCGCTGCTGCCGGTCGCCGTCGGCCGCTGCATGCTGCCGCCCGGCAACCCCACCGAACTGACCGTGTCCGTGCGCCGCACCTCCGCCTCCGGCACCGACGTCACCCTCGACGTCGGCCTGTGGGACGCCGACGGCCTCCCCGCCGGACGGCTGGAGGGCGTGCGGCTGCGCGCCGCCGACCCCGCCGATCTGGATGCCTCCTCGGAGAGCGCCCGGCATCTGTACGAGGTGGCCTGGACGCCGGTCGCCGCCCGGCCGGCCCCGGCGGGCACCTGGCGGGTCCTGGGGGACGGCCCGGAAGCGGCAGCCGTCGAGCGGGAGCTGACGGCGGCGGGGGAGACCCTCGCCGCCCCGGACGAGCGCCCCGACGTGGTCGTACGCCTCTGGCCGCGCACCGGCCCGGACACCGGACCCGGCGAGGCGGCCACCGCCGCCCTCCGCGAGCTGCGCGACCTCGTCGCCCTCCGGCCCGAGGAGACGCCCGCGCGCGTCCTGTGGGTGACCCGGGGCGCGGTCGCGGCCGCCGAGGGGGACGCGGTGCCCGGTCTCGCCCGGTCCGCGCTGTGGGGGCTCGCCCGCAGCGCCCGCGCCGAGCACCCCGACCTCGGTCTGGTCCTCCTCGACCTCGACGACGACACCGAGGACGCGGTGACCGTGCTGCGCACCGCCGCCGCCCAGCGCGAGGAACCCGAACTCGCCTGCCGTCGAGGTGAGTTGCTGGCCCCGCGCCTCGTCCGTGCACGCTTCACCGGCGTCGACTCCGAAGCCGACTCCGACTCCGAAGCCGGCAGCGCGGATGCGCCCGCCAACCGGATCCCCCACGAGGGCACCGTCCTGATCACCGGCGGCCTCGGCGCCATCGGCCGCACCCTTGCCCGGCTGCTCGCCGAGCACGGCGCCCCGCGCCTGCTGCTGACCTCCCGCCGGGGCCCGGCCGACCCCCGCGCCGCCGAGGTCACCGCCGAACTCGCCGCCCTCGGCGCCGAGGTGGAGGTGGCCGCGTGCGACACCGGCGAGGCGGACGCCCTCGCCGAACTGCTCGACGGCATCCCGGAGGAGGCGCCCCTGCGGGGCGTGGTGCACTGTGCCGGCGTCCTCGCCGACGGCGTGGTCGCCGAGCTGACCCCCGAACGCCTCACCGAGGTGCTGCGCCCCAAGGCCGACGGGGCAGCGCATCTGCACCGCCTCACCGCCCACCTGGGCCTCGACCTCTTCCTGCTCGTCTCCTCGGCGGCCGGTGTCGCGGGCAACGCCGGTCAGGGCAACTACGCCGCCGCCAACGTCTTCCTCGACCAGCTCGCCCACCACCGCCGGGCGCTCGGCCTCGCCGCCCAGTCGGTCTCCTTCGGCGTCTGGGCGGGGGAGGGGCTGGCCGCCGGGCACGCCGACCTCGACCGCATGGCCCGCCTGGGCCACCGCGCCCTGACGCCCGGTCAGGCCCGCGACCTGATCGAGCTGTCGCTGCGCCGGCCCGCCCCGCACCTGGTCGCCTGGTCGCTGGACCTGCCGCGCCTGCGCGCCGCCCTCACCTCCGCGCCCGGCGGCACGCCCGCGCTCTGGCGCACCCTGCTGCCCGCCGCGCCCCGGACCGGAACCGGCGGCGACCGGCTCGCCGACCGCCTGGCCCGGCTGCCCGAGGACGAGCGCGCCGCCCGGGTCCTCGCCCTGGTCCGCGAGGAGGCGGCCCGCGCCCTCGGCCTGCGCGGCACCGACGCCGTGCGCCCCGAACAGCCGCTGCGCGAGCTCGGCATGGACTCGGTGACCGCCGTCGACCTGCGCAACCGCATCGGCGCCCGCTTCGACGCCCGGCTGCCCGCGACGCTGCTGTTCGACCACCCCACGCCCGCCCGGCTCACCGCCCACCTGCTCTCCACCGTGCTCGCCGGCGGCCGCACCACCGCCGCGCATCCGGCGCCCCGGCAGGCCCCGTCGGGCACTTCAGGGTCCGCCGCCGACGAGCCGATCGCCGTGGTGGCGACGGCCTGCCGCCTGCCCGGCGGCGTCGACGACCCGGAGTCGCTGTGGCGGCTGCTCGACGAGCGGCGCGACGCGGTCGGCCCCTTCCCGGCCGGACGCTGGGACGTGGACTCCCTCTACCACCCCGACCCGGACAACCCCGGCACCTCCTACGCCCGGGAGGGCGGCTTCCTCGACGACATCGAGTCCTTCGACGCGGGCTTCTTCGGGATCACTCCCAGGGAGGCCGCGGCGATGGACCCGCAGCAGCGGCTGCTGCTGGAGACCGCCTGGGAGGCGCTGGAGCGGGCCGGGATCGTCCCCGCCGACCTCGCCGGCAGCACCACCGGCGTGTACGTCGGCATGTTCGGCAGCGGCTATCTGGCGGGCGCCCGCCTCGACCAGCTCGACGGATACGTCGGCACCGGCTCCGCGCCCAGCGTCGCCTCCGGCCGCCTGGCCTACGCCCTCGGCCTGCACGGGCCGGCGATGACGGTGGACACCGCCTGCTCGTCCTCCCTGGTCGCCACCCATCTCGCCGTGCAGGGGCTGCGCTCCGGGGAGTGCGACCTGGCCCTGGCCGGCGGGGTGACCCTGATGGTGACCCCGCAGACCTTCGTGGAGTTCAGCCGGCTGCGCGGGCTGTCCCCGACCGGCCGCTGCCGCTCCTTCTCCGACGACGCCGACGGTGCCATCTGGGCCGAGGGCGCCGGCATGGTCGTACTGAAGCGGCTCTCCGACGCGCGCCGCGACGGCGACGAGGTGCTCGCCGTGCTGCGCGGCACCGCCGTCAACCAGGACGGCCGCAGCCAGGGCCTGTCCGCGCCCAACGGACCCGCGCAGGAGGAGGTGATCCGGCGGGCGCTTCAGCAGTCCGGCCTGACGCCCGCCGACATCGACCACGTGGAGGCCCACGGCACCGGCACCACGCTCGGCGACCCCATCGAGGCGAACGCCCTCGCCCAGGTCTTCGGCGCCACCCGCCCGCCGGGACGCCCGCTGTACCTGGGGTCGCTGAAGTCCAGCATCGGGCATGTGCAGGCCGCCTCCGGCATCGCCGGGCTCATCAAGGTCGTCGAGTCGCTGCGGCACCAGACGCTGCCCGCCACCCTGCACGTCGGCACGCCCAGCCGGCACGTCGACTGGGAGAGCAGCGGACTGCACCTGCTGCGCGAGCCGGTGGCCTGGCCGTCCGGCGAGCGGGTGCGGCGGGCCGGGGTGAGCGCCTTCGGGATCAGCGGCACCAACGCCCATGTGATCGTGGAGGAGGCCCCGCCCGCCCCGGACGGCGACCGGGACCAGAAGAGCGCGGGCCCTGCTGCCGGACTGTTCCTGCTGTCGGCACGCAGCGAGGCCGCGCTGCGCGGACAGGCCGCCCGGCTCGCCCGCCGGCTGACCGACGACGACATCCCGCTCGCGGACGTCGCCCACACCCTGGCCCGGCACCGCAGCCACTTCGAGCGGCGCGCCGGACTGGCGGCCGCCGACCGGGACGAACTGCTCGCCCGGCTGGAGGCGCTGGCGAGCGGACGGATGCCGGTCGCGCCCGCCCGCGAGGGGCAGGACGGCAAGGTGGCCTTCGTCTTCGCCGGGCACGGCGGCCAGTGGCCGGGTATGGGCCTGGAGCTGATGGGGGAGTCGGAGGCGTTCCGCGCGGAACTCACCAGGATCGACGAGGCCGTGCGGCGGCACGCCGGCTGGTCGGTGCTGGACGCGCTGCGCGCCCCCGAGGAGTTCTCCCCGCTGGAGCGCACCGAGTATCTGCAGCCCACGCTGTTCGCCGTCAACGCCTCGCTGGCCGCTGCCTGGCGCGCGCTCGGCGTCACACCGGGTGCGGTCGCCGGACACAGCCTCGGCGAGATCGCCGCCGCCTACAGCGCGGGCGCCCTGACGCTCGATAACGCCGTGACCGTGGTGACCGGCCGCGCCCACGCGGTCGTGCCGCTGGTCGGCCGCGGCGGGATGGCCGCCGTGGAACTGCCGCATGCCGAGGTCGGGGAACTCCTCGAGCCCTACGCCGGACGGCTGTTCGTCGCCGCCGTCAACGGCCCCCGCTCCACCGCCGTTTCCGGCGACTCCGGGGCCCTCGCCGAGCTGCGCACCCGCCTGGAGGAACGCGGCGTCGCGGTACGGCGGCTGAGCACGCCGTTCGCCTCGCACACCCCGCTGATGGAACCGCTGCGGGACGAACTCCTGGAGCGCTTCGGCGAGGTGCGGCCCGCCGAGCCGCACACCCCGCTGTACTCCTCCGTGCTGGCCGAGCCCGTACCGGGTGAACGGCTGGACGCCGCCTACTGGTTCGGCAACCTCAGCCGCCCGGTCCGCTTCGCCGACACCATCCGCCGCCTCCTGGACGACGGCTACCGGTACTTCGTCGAACTCAGCCCGCACCCGTCCCTCACCGCGTCCATCGAGGCGGTGGCCGCCGAGGCCGGCATCGACGCGGCCGCCGTGGGCTCGCTGCGCCGCCGGCGGGACGGCAGCCAGGTGCTGCTGCGCAGGGTCGGCGAACTCTACGCGGCCGGTCACACCCCCGACCTGAAGGTCCTCTTCCCGGCGGGCCGCCGGGTGAGCCTGCCGACCTACGCCTTCGCCCGTACCCGGCACTGGCTGGCCCCCGCCCCGGCCGCCGCGTCCGGCGGCTCACCGCTGCTCGGCACCCACGTCGAGGCGAGCGACACACCGGACCACCACCTGTTCCAGAGCGAGATCGACCTGCGCGACCGCCGCTTCGCCTATCTGACGGACCACCGCGTCACGGGCGAGGTCTGGCTGCCCGGCTCCGCCTTCCTCGCCATGGCCCTGGAGGCCGCCACCGCCGTCGCGGCGGACGGCGGAGACGGTGCCATACGGCTGGCCGACGTCGCCTTCCTGCGGCCCCTGCGGCTGGAGGAGGAGCGCCCCGTACGGCTCCAGCTGGTGCTGCGGCCCGCCGAGAACGGCGCCCGCGAGTTCACCGTCGCGGCCGCGGCGCCCGGCGCCCGCTGGGAACGGCACGCGACCGGCCGGATCCTCACCGGCGAGGCCGGCGGCACGGGCGAGGTCGAGCCGCCGTCCGAGCTCCGCGCCCGCTGCACCGAACAGGCCGACCCGCATGCCCTGTACGCGCGGCTCGGCACCCTCGGCATCGAGTACGGCCCGGCCTTCCGCGGCCTGCCCGAGGCGCACCGGGACGCCACCACCGCGCTCGCCCGCCTTGCCGACCGGTCCGCCGAGGGCCATCTGCTGCACCCCGCCCTCCTCGACGCCGCCTTCCACACCGCCGGCCTGCCCGGCGACGCGCCCGAGGGCCGGGCGTTCGTGCCCGCCGGGGTCGGACGGCTGCGCCACACCGGGCGGCGCACCGCACCCGCCTGGGTCACCTGCGCGCTGCGGTCCCTGGACGGCGACACCGCCACCCTCGACCTGCGCCTGTGGGACGAGGACGAACAACTCCTGCTGGAGGCCGAGGAGTTCCGGCTGGCCGCGCTCTCCCCGCTGGACGGCGCCCTGTTCGAGACCCGCTGGCAGTCCCGCCCCGACGCCCGGGAACCCGCGGCCGACGGCCGCTGGCTGATCCTGGCCGACACCACCGGCGTGGCCGACGAACTCGCCGAGCGCCTGGGACCGTCCGGGCGGCACGTCCTGGCCCGGCGCGGCGACACCTTCACCGCCGAAGGCCCCGGACACTATGCCCTCGACCCGTCCGACGAGCAGCAGATGAACCGCCTGCTCGACGAGGCGTTCCCGGACGCGCCGCCCGAGCGGGTGGTGCTGCTGACCGCGCTCGACGCGCCGCCGGTCACCGACGAGGCGAGCGCCGAGCAGGCGGCCCGGTTGTGCTGCCTGAGCACCCTGCACGTGGTGCGGGCGCTCACCGGCGGCCGCGGTCCGGCACCCCGCCTGTTCGTCGTCGTCCGCGCCTCCCAGGCCGCCGGACCCGAGGAGCACGTCACCCGTCCGCAGCAGGCGCTCGCCTGGGGCTTCGCCCTCGCCGTGGCGCAGGAGTACCCGGAGCTGTCGACCACCCTCGTCGACCTGCCCGGCACCGGCGGGACCGAGGCGCTGTGGACCCAGCTGCGGCATGCCGACGACGAACGGCTCCTCGCCCTGCGCGACTCCGGCCGCCTGGTGCCGCGCCTGGCCCGCACCCGCCCCGACGACCGGGCCGACGGCACCGTCAGCCCCGACGGCGTCCACCTGATCACCGGCGGCCTCGGCGGCCTCGGCCGGGTCGTCGCCGAACGCCTGGTCCGGCTCGGCGCACGGCGACTGGCCCTGCTGAGCCGCGGCACACCCGGCCCGGACGCCGCAGCCTGGATCGCCTCACTGGAGCAGCGCGGCGTCACCGTGCACCTGGCCCGCGCCGACGTCGCCGACCGCGCCGCGCTGAGCGCCGCCCTGGACGCCGTACGCGAGGCGGCCGGGCCCGTCGCCACCGTGGTGCACGCCGCCGGTGTCCTCGACGACGCCACCGTGGCCAACCTGACCGACGACCGTGTGCTGCGCGTCCTCGCACCGAAGGTGCTGGGCACCGCCCTGCTCACCGAACTGGTCCCCGAGGCGGGCAACCTGGTGCTGTTCGCCTCCGCGGCCGGCCTGCTCGGCTCCGCCGGACAGGCCCCCTACAGCGCCGCCAACGCCTTCCTCGACGCCTGGGCCCACCACCTCGGCCACCGCAGGGCGCAGAGCCTGGACTGGGGCGCCTGGACCGGCGTCGGCATGGTCGCCGCCTCGGACACCCGGGCCGCCGAGACCGGCCGCTCCGGCCTCGTGCCGTTCACCCCGGAGGAGGGCGGCGAACTCTTCACCCGCCTGCTGTCCGACTCCCGGCGCCAGCTCGCCCCGATCGCCCTCGACCGGGAGATGCTGGCCCTGGCCCCCGAGGTCGCCCGCACCCGCCCGATGCTCGCCGACCTGACCGGCGCACCGGCCCGCGACGGCGACGCGGACGAACTCGTCCGCAAGGTCTTCGCCGCGACCACCGACGAGGACCGCGCCACCTGGATCGAGGCCTATGTGCGGGCCAGGATCACCGCCGTCTCGGGCGGCGTCGCCGACGTCTCCGCGACCACGGCCCTGAAGGAACTCGGCCTGGACTCCCTGATGCTGGTGCGGTTGCGCAACGACTTCGCCCGCGAACTGGGCGTCGACCTCCCGGCCGCCGAGGTGTTCTCGGCCGCCGACACGCGCGGCCTCGCCCGCATGCTGGCCGCCGCCCTGCCCGAACGCGCCGAGGCCCCCGAGGAGCAGCCGGCAGCGGCCCAGGCACCGGCCGCCGTCGAGGAGGTCCCCGACACCGAGCTGCTGCCCGCGACCCGCGACGTGGTGCGGCTGCTGCGCAGCGCCGGACCCGGCATGCCCGACGCCGCCCACGGCATCGGTCTCGCACTGCGGCTCACCGAACCCACCACCGAGGAGGCGCTCACCGGCATCCTCGCCCGGCTCACCGCCCGCCACGCGGCCCTGCGCACCGGCATCGTGACCGGCCCCGAGGGCGGACGCCGGCTGTGCGTCCACCGGGAGGTGGCCCGGCCCATCCTGCGCTGGACGACGGTCACGGACGAGGAAGGCATCGACCCGGCGAGCCGCCTGAGCGCCCTGCTGGAGCCGCCGTTCGACCTGGCCCAGCCGTCGCTGTGGCGCTTCGAACTCCTCGACGGCGGGGCCGAGCACGGGCAGGTCCTCGTCCTGGGCGCCCACCACGCGGTGAGCGACCTGCAGTCCCTGCTGCTGGTCGCGGGGGAGATCGACAGGGAGCTGTCCGGCACCCGGCTCGACGACACCCTCACCAACCGGGACGTCCGGCTGCTGCTCGAGGCGCAGCAGGGCGGCAACCCGGAGCAGGACGCGACGACCGCCGCATGGCACCAGGCTTTCGAGGGCGTCTCCCGCCTCGACCTGACGCTCAGTCATGAGCGCCCGGAGGCACGGTCCTACCGCGCGGGCAGCGTCACCGTGACCATGCCCGAGGGGCTCACCGGGAAGGTGACCGCCGCCGCGAGCCGGCTCGCCGTCACGCCCGCCGCTTTCTGCCTCGGCGCCCTCACCGTGCTGCTCGCCCGCCTGCGGGAACGCGAGCGGTTCGTGCTCGCGGTGCCCGTCGACACCCGCATCCACGCCGACGCCTACGACGCGGTCGGCTTCTTCGGGGTGCCGGTGCCCTTCCCGGCCGAGGCACACCCCGGGGAGCGGGCCGAGGAGGTGCTGCGCCGCACCGACCAGCGACTGCAGCGGATCCTGGCCAAGGGCGCGATGTTCTCCGACGTGCTGCCCGTGCTGTCCCGGCAGGGTCTGCACCGGCCGCACGCGCCCCTGGTGGAGGTCTACTTCAACTACGTCCGCTCCGCCGCCGGCCGGCTCGACCGGGTCCAGGTGCTGCCCGCCGGGACGGGCTACTCCGACCTCGACCTGATGATCACCATGACGCCGGACGCGAACAGCATCCGCTTCGACCACAACCTGGACATCCTCGACGCCACGGCGACGAGCGCAATGGCCGAGGAGTACCTGCGGCTGCTGGAGGAGACGGCGGAGACACCCGCGACGCTCGTCGGGAAGGACATGGACTTGGGGAAGAACCCTGGGAACGCCCCCCGGGCGAACGCCTCCGCAGAAGCCGGGCCGGCGCGGACCCGGGTCGCCCTTGCCGCCACCTTCGCGCTCGGCAGCCTGCCGCTGATCTGCGAGACCGCGTTCGACGAGGCCGCCGGAACGGCACCGACCGAGGTCGCCGAGGCGCCGTATCACCAGGTGCTCGCCGCGCTCCAGGACCCCTCCGGCGTCTTCGCCGACCCGGCGGTACAGGCGGGCGTGGTGCTGCTGCGCGGCGCCGACCTGGAACGCTTCGGACCCGTCGACGACGAGCTGCTCACCGAGCTGCGCACCGCCTACCCGGCCGCACTGCGGGGCCTCGCCGAGCGGACCGGAAAGCCGCTGGTCGTCGGCGTCCTGCCGACCGCCCGGCCCGAGGACCGGTGCACCGCCTGGGAACGGGAACTGGCCGCCGAACTCGCCGAGCAGCCGGGCCTCGCCGTCCTCGGCCCCGACGACTGGACCCGGCATCACCCCGTCGAGAAGGTCTTCGACGAGCGCACCGAACGACTGGCCCATCTGCCGTACACGACCGAGTTCCAGGCCGCCGTGGCGCTGACGCTCGCCGAGACGCTCCGCGCGGCGCGCCGCCGGCCCAAGGTGATCGCGGTCGACGGCGACGAGACCCTCTGGGGCGCTGTCGCGGGCGAGACCGGCCCCGAGTCGGTGGACCTGACCGGTCCGCGCGCCCTGCTCGCCCGCCGCCTGCTGCGCTGGCGGGAGGCCGGTGCGCTGCTGGTGCTGGTCAGCAACAACGACGAGGACGTGGTGCGGGCGGTGCTCGACCGCCCCGACAGCACCCTGAAGCCCGAGCACTTCAGCGTCCTCTCCGCCGAGTGGGGACCCAAGCCGGAACGGCTCGCACAGGCGGCCCGCACCCTCAACCTGGGCCTGGACAGCTTCTTGTTCCTGGACGACAACCCCGCCGAGATCGCCAGGATGCGCGCGGCCCACCCCCAGGTGCTGTCGGTGACCTGCCCGCCCGCCACCGAACTCGCCGGGTTCCTGCGCCGGTTGTGGCCGCTGACACCGGCCGCGACGACTGCCGAGGACGCGCTGCGGGCACGCTTCTACGAGCAGGAGCGGGAACGCGACGCGGTGCGCGCGCAGACCTCGTTCGAGGAGTTCCTCGCCGGGCTGCGACTGGAGGTCGACATCCGGCCGCTCACCGAGGCGGATGTGCCGCGCGGCGAACAACTCGTCCGCCGGACCAACCAGTTCACCCTGCGGGCGCGCTCGGCCGACGGCGGGGACCTGGCCCGGTGGCGCGAGCGCGGCGAGGTGTGGACCGCGGCGGCCCGCGACCGCTTCGGCGACTACGGGCAGATCGCCCTGCTCGCCGTGCGGGCCGAGGGCGACCTGCTGGACCTGCTCGCCTGGTCGATGAGCTGCCGGGCGCTCGGCCGGGGCGTCGAGGAACGGCTGCTGCAGTGGATGGCGGACCGGGCCGAGGAACTCGGCTGCGGCAAGGTCCGCCTGACGGCCGAGCGCACCCCGCGCAACGCCCCCGCCCGGCGGCTGCTCGCCGCGCTGGGCGGGGGAGACGAGAGCGACGACCGTCTGGAAGCCGTCGTCACACCGGATCACCTGCGGGCGTTCCGGTCCTGGCGGCAGCAGTAGGCCGCGGGGCGGCAGCGGCATGAGAGGAACAGGAACCGGTGAAGAGCGAAGGGCTCCCATGCGTGAGGTGAACCAGGACACGGTTGCGGAGGCCGAGGCCATCGAACGCGGCGGCGGCCCGCTCGACGTCCCCGGACTGCTGGCCAGGGTCTCCGAACGCCGGCGCGCGCAGACCGCCGACGCGGAGGACGCGGCGTCGGACACCGGGGCGGACTGCGCGGGGCCGGTGTCCCGTACGGAGTTCGAAGGCCCGGTGTCCCGTACCGAGTCCGAAAGCCCGGTCTCCCGCACGGAGCCCGAAAGCCCGGTGTCCCGTACGGAGTCCGGCAGCACCGAGAGCGGCCCCGCCGCGCAGGACGCCGACGCCCTGGCGGCGGCCATCTCCGCCGTCGCCGGGCGCTTCCTCCCGGGCGGAGAACTCGCCGTGGACGCCGACTTCTTCGACGCCGGGGGTTCCTCCGTCGATGCCGTCGAGTTCGCCGCCGCGCTGGAGGACGAGCTCGGCATCGTGCTCGACCTCGACGAGGTGTTCACGGACGGCCGCCCGATCAGTCTGGCCCGCCGCGGTCCGCACGCCTCCATACCGTCCGTGAGCGCAACGCCGGCCGCCCCACCCTCGGTCCCTGTGTCACCGGCCCCGGCCTCCGCACCGCAGGACCGTGCCCCTGCACCTGCCCCCGCACCGCGGGTCCCCGCCCCCGTACCACCCGCCGTCCAGCCCTCCTCAGCAGACCGCCCCGCCACCACCTCGGCCGGCCCCGCCACCGCCCGTCCCGAGGATCTCCAGCAGATCCTCGCCGACCTGGCGCTCGCCGACCGTCTTCCCTTCGTCTCCGACGCGGAGCCCGTCCCGCCCCGCCGGATCCTGCTCACCGGGGCCACCGGGTTCCTCGGCGGGCACATGCTGCTGGACCTGCTGCGCTACAGCGACGCCCACGTGTACTGCCTGGTGCGCGCCGAGGACGAGGACGCGGCGCTCACCCGGCTCGGCGAGGCGCTGAAGAGCTACCGGCTGCCCTGGTCGTCGGAGGTGCGCCGGCGCATCACCGTCCTCCCCGGCGACATGCGCCGCCCGCGCCTGGGGCTGTCCGACGAGACCTGGGCGCGGCTCGCCCAGGAGCTG
Organism: Streptomyces thermocarboxydovorans; assembly: GCF_039524635.1. NCBI lineage: Bacteria > Bacillati > Actinomycetota > Actinomycetes > Kitasatosporales > Streptomycetaceae > Streptomyces > Streptomyces thermocarboxydovorans. Next base: position 35,842 of record NZ_BAAAGU010000012.1, read on the forward strand.
GACAGCATCGTCGGTGTCGCCGCCGCCGTGGACTTCCTGCGCGGCTACCAGTCGCTGCGGGGGAGCAACGTCCTCGGCCCGCTCACCCTCGCCGAGCTGGCCGCGACCGGGCGGCCCAAGCCGCTGCACCACATCTCCTCCATCGCCGTGTTCAACGAGGTCGGCATCGCCTCCATGGGGGAGGACGACCCCCTCGCGCACATCGACCGCCTGGTGTCCGGCTACGACCAGTCCAAGTGGGCCGCCGAGGTGGCCCTGCGCCGCGCCCGCGACCACGGGCTGATCGTCACCGCCCTGCGCCCCGGCGGCATCGGCGGCCACACCAAGACCGGCGCCTACAACCCGCAGGACCTCAGCAGCGGCCTGATCTCGGCCTTCGGCCGCTTCCGCACCGTGCCCGCCTTCCGGTACCTCAACGCCGCCCCCGTCGACTGGGTGAGCCGCGTCGCCGCGGCCGTCGTGTGCGAACCGGACGCCTGGGGCTTCGACTACAACCTCACCGGCGTTCCCAGCACCCTCGACGACGTCGTACGGGACATGGCGTTCGGCGGCATGCACGTGCGTGTGCAGGACTGGGACGAGTGGCGCACCGGCACCCTGGCCCGGCTGGAGGCCGAGCCCGTGCCCGAACTCGCCTTCCTCACCCGCGTGTTGCAGAGTCCCACGGCGCTGAAGCTGTGCGAGGCCACCCTCAAGGGACCGGCCGCCGAGATGGAACGCACCGCCGCCCTCGTCGAGGCCCTGGGCCTGCCGCCCGCCCGGCGCTACGACGCACGCGCCCAGCTGAAGACGTTCGAGAGGCTCGCCGAGGACGGTCTGGGCCGGCTCCCGGCCAAGGAGGACCCGCCCTACCTGTGGTTCTCCGAGACCACCGAGGGCACGGTCGGACCGGTCGGCGCACCCGCCGAAGTGCCGTGCTCCATGGCGCTCACCCTCTCCATCGCGAGCATGCACCAGCTGGTGAGCGACCGCCGGGTCGACGTGCGCGGCACGGTCACCTGCCCCGCGCTGCACGCCGAACCGCTCACCGTGGAGCGCGGCGACGTGTGGGTCCGCCCCGAGGAGGGCATCCCGCAGCGGCACGGCATGAAGCATCAACTGCTGCGCTACCGCCTGGAACTGGTGGACGCGAGCGGCGGGCGCTGGTGGCTGGAGGGCCGCAAGCATGCCCGCGCCCGGCGCGACCTGTGGCGGCAGACCCGCGCCCTCACCGTCGAGATCGGCCCCGCCGGGGAACCGGCCACGCTGGCCGGCGAGGTCGTCGTACCCGCCGACTCCTACGTCCGCGACCAGATCGACGGCATCAAGGTCGACCCTCGGCTGACCAGCCAGGAGAAGCGGGCCGCCAAGCTGACCTGGCTCGCCTGGTTCGGTCTCGAGATGGGCCGCGGACTGATCGGACCGTTCGCCCGCGCCGCCGCCGACCTGCTCGACCTGCGCCGCACCACCACCCTCACGGAGCGCCACCGATGATCTTCCAGACCAGGACCAGGAAAACCAACGCGCCCGTGCTCCGCCGGGTCAGGACCACACCGGCCCTGCGCCCGCTGCAGCACCGGCTCGACCCGTCCGCCGTCGAGGAGATCCCGCTGCGCGCCGGCGACGGGGTACGCCTCGGCCTCACCCGCGTCGGAAGTGGCAACGGCAGCGGCGACCGGCCGGCCGTTCTGCTGCTGCACGGGCACACCGCCTCCGCCGACATGTTCCTGCTGCCGGAGACCCGCAACCTGGTCGACGTCCTGCTCGACGAGGGTTACGAGCCCTGGCTGCTCGACTGGCGCGGCAGCTGCCGGCTGCCCTACAACTCGACCGGCGGGCGCTACACCTACGACGACGTCGCCCTCTACGACATCCCCGCCGCCGTCGCGCGGGTCCGCGAACGCATCGGAGACCGGCCGCTGTTCGTGGTCGCCCACTGCATCGGCTCGCTCTGCCTGTCGCTGAGCATGACCGCCGGCCTGGTGCCGGGCCTCGCGGGAGTGGTCTCCCAGGGGGTGTTCCTCACCCCCAAGCTGGCCGGACGCACCTCGCTGCGGATGTCGCTCGCCGGGGAGCTGCTGAGGTCCCGCATCGACCACATCCCGGTCGACTTCCGCTCCGTCGGCCTGTGGTCGAAGTACACCCCGCTGTTCGCCCTGGCCTCCCGCAAGGCCGACTGCCCGGACCCGACCTGCCAGATCCTGCACAACTCGGCCTGGGGGACCGGCGCCTCGCTGTTCGTGCACGAGCACCTCAGCGAGACCACCCACGGCCGGCTCGCCGACCTCCTCGGCCCCGCGCCGCTGTGGATCCTGCCGCACCTGCGGCGCATCGAACTCGCCCGCACCGTGGTGCGCTGGCACGACACCGACCACCGCTACCGCGCCCTGCCGCCCAACGCGCTCGACGCCGCCGGCCGCATCGACACCCCCGTGCTGCTGATCTCCGGCAGTGAGAACGGGCTGTGGCTCGACTCGCAGAAGCTCTGCCACCAGGTGCTCGCCCGACGGCAGCCCCGGCTCGACGTGCGCTACACCGAGATCCCCGGCTACGGCCACCTGGACACGTTCCTCGGCCGGGGCGCCGCCCTCGACGTCTACGGGCACATCCTGGACTTCCTCGGCGAACACCGCTGACGGCCGCCCGCGCCGACGCTACCCTACCGATCAGTAACCCGACGGGACCCAGGAGGCGAGGCCCCATGCCGCAGTTCGCTGCCGACGGCGCGGAACTCATCTACGACGACGAGGGGCCGCGCGACGCCGAGGGCGTGCCCCTGGTGTTCATCCACGGCTGGACCGCGGACCGGCACCGCTGGGACCACCAGATGGAGCACTTCTCCGCCGGGCGCCGGGTGATCCGCCTCGACCTGCGCGGACACGGCGAGAGCAGCGGCGGCGCGGCCCGCACCGTCGAGGAACTCGCCCGCGACGTGATGGCCCTGCTCGACCATCTGAAGGTCGAACGGTTCATCCCGGTCGGACACTCGATGGGCGGCATGATCGCCCAGGTCATCGCCCTCACCCACCCCGAGCGGGTCGAGCGGCTCGTGCTGGTGAACTCCATCAGCCGCATGGTCTACAGCCGGGGACGCGGACTGCTGATGGCCGCGTCCGCGCGGGTGCCGTTCAAGCTGTTCATCGCCGCCCAGATCCACCGCGCCTTCGCCCCCGGGTATCCCCGCCAGGAGGTCAGGGAGTACATCCGCGCCTCCGCGGCCACGCCCCGCGAGGTCGTGATGACCCTGTACGACGCCATGCGGGCCTTCGACGTACTGGACCGGGTCGGCGAGATCCGAGTGCCCACGCTGATCGTGCACGGCTACCACGACATCCAGCTCCCGGTGAAGCAGATGCTGCGCATGGCCACGCACTACCCGGACGCGGTGATCCGGATCATCGACGCCGGGCACGAGCTGCCCGTGGAGAAGCCGAAGGAGCTCACCGCCGCGCTCGACTGGTTCCTCTCCGGGCCGCCGCCCGGCAGCTGAGAGGCCAGGGCTCCGAGTCGCTGCCCCGCGACTGACCCGGCAAGGGCTTCTCGCCGCCCTCGGCGCGCCCCGGCGGCGCTATCTGCTGATGGAGGACTGGGAGCGGGACGACCTGGTGCACAACTTCGCAACCCTGCTCTCCCAGTGCGACCGCCCGGTGCAGGAGCGCATGGTCTGGCACTTCCTGCCGGCCGAGAACGACCTCGGCCGCCGGGCCGGCGAGGGGCTCGGCATCACGCCCGAGGACGTCGCCACCCTGGAACCCCTGGCGAGCCAGGACCTCACCGACGAGGACCGCAAGCGGCTGGCCAACCTCGGCGACAACCCGCCACGCGACGTGGCGGGCCTCACCATGACCCACTGCGTTCCCGACGAGCACCACGTCGTCACCCGCTGAGCCACCGGCGACCACGCAACCGGCGGGCGGGACATCCGCCGTCAACCACTCACGCAGGACGGTGAATTCCCGCCCGCCGCCGATCGCCGGGGCCCGGGCCGGGGGACCACTGGATCATGACGAGTACACCGTTCCAGCGCACCCTCACCCTGCCTGCCTCGCTGTGCGAGCAGGCCGTCCAGCATCTGGAGCAGGCCGCGCAGCGGACCGTCGACGGCGCCGGGATCCCGCTGAAGGCGTTCCGGGCCGCCGCCGACAACGACTACACCCTGCCGGTCTCCGTGGTGGAGCAGGCCGCGGGCTGTCTGCTGGTGCTGGCCACCGAGACCGCCCAGACCGCACGGCCCTCCGCCCTGCGCGCCACCATCGGGGTCGCCCTGCGCCTGCGCGACGCCGTGGAGGCCCTCCACCAGCCGGCCCTGACCACCCGGTACTGGTGAGGACGGCCCGTCACCTGTCCCGGCAGCACGGCATGGCGGCCCGCCACCCGGGAACCCGGCCGGTCCCGCACCCCCGAGATCCCAGGAGCTGTCCATGAGTGTGCTGCGTGTCCTCGGCCGCCCGATGCTGGCCTCGATGTTCCTCGCGGGCGGCCTGGACTCCGTCCGCCGCCCCCAGGACGTGGCTCCGGCCGCCGAGCCCGTCGTCCAGCCCGTCACCGAACGCGTCGACGTTCTGCCGGACCGCACCGGGCAGGCGGTGCGGCTGAGCGGCGCCGTCCAGGTGGTGGCCGGGCTGATGCTGGCCACCGGACGCATGCCCCGCCCGGCCGCGCTCGCCATCGCCGCCACGCTCGTGCCCACCACCCTGGCCGGACACCGCTTCTGGGAGGAGGACGACGCCGAGGCGCGCAGCGGCCGGCGCATCCACTTCCTGAAGAACCTGTCCATGCTCGGCGGACTGCTGATCGCCGCCGACGACACCGGCGCCGCCCCCTCCCTGCTGTGGCGCGGCCGGCACACCGCCCGTGACGTGCGGCGCGACGCCCGCCTGGTACGGCGCTCCCTGCGCGCCGGAGCCGTACCCGCCACCGTGGCCGCACGGGTACGCGCCAAACTGCCCGGCTGACGAACCGGCCCCGGCGTGCCGACGCACGCCGGGGCACACCCGATGCGGCAACCCGCGGACCGGGCGTTCGTGCCGTTCCTCGGCGGACTGGCGCGGCGCGCGACCTGATGTGGCGCGGCGAATGGGTCCCGGCCGGGGGACTGGTGCTGCTCGACGTGTACGGGCAGAACCACGACGAACTGCTGTGGGGCGACCCGTACGCCTTCCGCCCGCGGCGCCTCCTCGGCCGGCCCGCCGGACGCGACGAGCTGATCCCGCAGGGCGGCGGCGACCCGGCCACCGGACACCGCTGCCCCGGAGAGGGCCTCACCGTCGGCGTGCTGGAGGCACTGGCGGCGCGTTTGGCCCGAATGGAGTACAGGGTGCCGGAGCAGAATCTGACCATTCCCCTGCACCGGGTCCCCACCCGTCCGCGCAGCGGCTTTCTGATGGCCGACGTGCGCTGAGACCTGCGCTCCCTTGGCCTGCTACCGGGTCGTCATGTCCCGCGGAGGCCCGGCGCGTCGGCCCTCTCAGGGCCCGTCAAGCCCAAATGGTTGAACAAGTTACGGAAGTTGTATTTGGGTAAGTTGGCATTATTTGTCCGATATGGGTAAATCGGGAGGTGCAGGTACTCACTACACCTCAGGGAGATGGTGTCATGCAGACCGAAGACAAGGTCCTCGACAAGCTCACCGGCGTGCGCAGCGCCGACATCGAGGCCGCACTCGACCCGGCCGAGGCCGACGGTGTGTTCCGGGACAGCAGGGAGTGCGCCGGCCTGGCTCTGTTCGCCGGCGGCGGCAAGCTGCTGCTCTCCCCGCCGACCCCGCGCCCGAAGAAGGGCTGAGTGAGTCGACGGGAGTAGCAAGATGGAGCAGTCAGGCACTTCGACCCTCTTGCAGGGCGCGGTGCAGGACCTCGCTTCCTCAGTGGTCTCCGCTCTCCGGAGCGGAGACCACGCCCATGCGGTCCTCCCCGCGGGGACCGAGGAAGCCGGAGACGTCACTCTCGCCGCCGTACGCGTCCTGGGCGCCGACGCCATGCTGCCCGGCACCCTGCTGGGCACCCCGCCGGACCCGGCCCGGGTGGCCGTGTTCCGCAAGGCCGTCGAGGCCTACCCGCCCCGCGCCGACGCCGCGCCCACCGTCCGCTGGAGCCACTGGGCCATGGCGCGCGCCCTGCGCCAGGCGGACCCGTCCGTCCCCGAACGCCCCGAGGAGCCCGACGCCGGATGGCTCGACGGGGCGAGCTGGCAGTTCCTCACCCACCAACTCGCCGTACTGGCACCGCTCGCCCTGCCCGGCGAGGACGACGCGGTGGCCCGCGCCGCCGGCCGGCGCACCGTCGACGTGGCCCGCGGCTTCGTCCGCGCCGTGCGCCGCAGGGACTGGCGGCAGGCGGCCGGCGTCGGCCGGTGGCTCACCCTGCTCCCCGGCGTCCCCGAGACCCTCGGCCTGCGCGCCGGCCTGGAGTTCGTCGAGCTGATGGGCGGCCAGGACCCGCAGGTCGCCCTGCAGTTGGAGGCGGCCCGGCTGCTCGCACGCACCGGGGCACTCGTGTGACCGCGACCGGCACCCGGGAGATCCGGGAGGTCGCCGAGCACGCCTTCGCCTGGACCGGCGCACACCTCGCCGCCTTCGCGCTCGGCGAGGACGCCCTGGCCGCCGACGGCGAGGTCGACCACAGCTGGAAACCCCTCGGGGAACTCGCCCAGGTGTGCGCCACCGTCTCCCACCACACCGCCCCCGACGACCCCCTGCACACCCGCGCCGGAGCGATGCAGGACTTCGCCTGGCGCCAGACCGGCGAGGGCGAGCTGTTCCGGCGCATGCAGCGCCTCGAACCCTTCGCCACCTACCCGCTGGAGGTGTACGGCGCCTTCGCCTCCGCCGGCTACCGCCACCGGGCCTACGAGGAGGCCGCCGCCGTCGTCGCCCGCACCCGCAGCTGGTGGCTCACCGAGCAGGAACCCACCAGACGCCTCGCCGTCCTCAGCGCCGAGGAGCGCAGCGGCATCCGGCGTGCCCCGGTCGAGGAACTGCTGCCCGCCGGCACCTGGCTCGCCGGGCGGCCCGAACCGTGGACCTTCGAACGGGACGCGGGCTACGCGGCCACCCATGTCGTCTTCCACCTCACCGACTGGGGACGCAACCCCGCCGGGCTGCCTCCGGCGCTCGCCGACTACCTGTACGACTGGCTCCCGGCCTGGCTCGACACCTGCCTGGAGGCCGGCATGTGGGACCTCGGCTGCGAACTGCTGGCGGTCGCCGCGACCGTACCCCGCCTCACCGGGGAACCGGCCCTGGACGGCGCCTGGGAGCGCATCCGCTCCGCCCAGCGCCCCACGGGCGCCCTGCCCGAACTGGAACACGCCTCCGGCGGCGCCGAGGCCGGAGCCGACGACGACCCGCACTACTTCATGAACCACTACCACTCCACCCTCATGGCCGCCTTCGCCGCCGTGCTGACCACCGCCCGGCCGGACGGCACGACCGGCAGGGCGACCGGCGAAGCGGGCCGGAAGGGGCCCCGGCACAGCGGACAAGGAGCGCCCGCATGACCGACACCCGCCTGATCCACAACGTCGGAGTGGGCGCGATGGAATGGCTGTGGGCCCACCGTGACGGCTTCCGCCTGGAACCCGACGTCGACCCCGAGACCGGCTTCCTGGAACGCTTCAAGCCCATCGGGGAGCTCGCCATGATCTGCGGCGTGCTGTTCCGCGAGGGCGTCGCCGGCTCACGCCAGGCCGAGCTGGCCCGCCGGCTGCTCGACACCACCTGGCGCGAGACCCTCGACGGCGGCCGGATGCTGGTGCGCGGCCAGCGCATCGAACCGATGTCGCCCATCCCGTTCGAGGTCTACCTGCCCTACCGCGAACTGGGCTACAGCCAGCCCGAGATCGAGCGCTGGGCCGCGATGCTCCAGCGGATCGACGGCTGGGAGGTCTTCGAGACCACCCCCACCCGGCGGCTCGGCCTGTCCGCCTTCCAGCGCCGCCTCGGCCTCACCCCGCGCCCCCCGGAGGCGGAGGCGGTCAAGGGCACCTGGCTCGCCCGCACCCCCGAACCCTGGATGGTCGAGGGCCGGATCGCCTACGACATCACGCACTGCGTCTTCCACCTCACCGACTGGGGCGAGCGCCCCGAGGGCCTGACCGCGGACATCGCCGACTACCTCGAGACCTGGCTGCCGGTGTGGATCGACGACTGGCTGGACCTGGAACGCTGGGACCTGCTCGGCGAACTCCTCGTCGTCGACGCCTGCCTGCCCCGCCCCACCCTCGACGAGCGGGCCTGGAAGGCGTTCGCAGCGGCCCAGCAGCCCGACGGAGCCATGCCCGCCATCCGGGAGATGCCCGAGGGCGAACCCGACGACGTCTTCGACGTGGTCTACCACTCGACCCTCGTCGCCGCCTTCGCCTCCGTCCTCGCCACCTCCCGCGCCCTGAGCGAACTGGCCGGCGCCTCATGACGACGGCGTACCGCACCCCCTGGCCGGGCAGCCCGCTGCGCCGCGACGACGAGCTGACGGTCCGGCACATGCCGCGTCGTGCGGGCGAGCCGGAGGCCGGCCACGGGGACGACGACTGGGGCGCGCGGCTGGAGGCCGCCGTGGCCGCCGCCGACGCGCCCGACGCCGTCTTCGCCGTCTCGCACCGCGGGCGGCGCATCGTCCGCACCGGCGGCACCGCACCGCCCCCGCACCGCCCCCGCGACGCCGTGCGCTACGAGATCGGCTCCGCCACCAAGGCGTTCACCGGGCTGCTGATGGCGGACCTGGTCGAGCGCGGCATGCTCACCGGCGGAGAACCGGCCGCACACCTCCTCGACCCCACCCGGCCGCCGGACCCCGCGCCCGTGACGCTGGCCCACCTGATCACCCACACCGCCGGTCTGCCGGCCCTCCCGCCCGACTTCTACGTCCGCGCCCTCCCCGCCTGGCGCACCAACCCCTACGCCCGCTACTCCGGCGAACGCGTCGTCACCGCCTTCCTGCGCGGGCGTCCTCGGCACCGGCCCGGCACCCGCTGGTGCTACTCCAACTTCGGCGTCGCCGTGCTCGGTCACGCCCTGGCCGCCGCCACCGAGACGACCTGGCAGGACCTGGTCGCCACCCGGCTGCTCGAGCCGCTCGGCCTGCAGGGCACGGCACTGCGCCCCGACGACGTCGGACCGGACGCGGTCGGCCACGGCAGGAACGGCGCCGAGGTGCCGGCCTTCGACGCGGGCGGCTTCCAGGCGGCGGGAGCGGTCCGCGCCACCCCCCACGACCTGCTCACCTTCCTCGAGGCCCACCTCGACCCCTCCCGCGCCCCGGCCCTGGCCCCCGCCCTGCACGCCGTGCGCACCCCCGTCCTGCGGCGGGGCTTCAAGCACCGGCATGTGCACACCATCGCCTGGTTCCGGCATCCCACCGGCGGCGGTCCCCTGTACTTCCACAGCGGCGCCACCCTCGGCCAGCAGGCCTTCCTCGGCTTCCGCCCCGACACCGGCACCGCCATCGCCGCGGCCTGCACCCGCCGCTTCCGCTCCGGCGACCCCTTCGTGGCCGCGGCCTACGCACTGCTCGCCGACGAACAGTGACGAGTGGTGACGAACAGTGACGACGTGACGAATCGACCGCTGTGACGGACGACATGACGCCATGACTGCCAGGTCGCCGTGATCGCCATGTCGCTCTGTAATCATGACGCCATGACGACACACCGGAACGCCGGCCGCGGCACGGGGCCGCGGCCGGCGTGGCACGGGTCAGCCGGTCGGCGTGGCACGGGTCAGCCGGTCGGCAGGGTCACAGACGCTGCCACAGCGCCGGCGTGGCGGCCGGGGCCCACGCTCCCTGTGCCTGGTGGGTCTGCAGGCACTGGTAGCGCACACCGTCGCGGACCACGGTGGTGCCCGCCTCGTACACCCGGCCGGCGGCCCACTCCTCGGCCGTGCCGTCCTGCGGGGCCGGCAGCGTGGCCCCCGTACCGGCCGTGGTGAGGGTCAGCCCGAACTCGCTGAGGACCGGATTGACCGGCTGGTAGTACGTGGTGCCGCCCGAGGTGCAGTCACCGGAGCCGCCGGAGGTGACGCCCTGCGCCTGGGAGCCCGTCAGGTACGGGCCGCCGGAGTCGCCCGGCTCGGCGCACACCGTGGTGCGGGTCAGCCCGTTCACCCGGCCCTGGGGGTAGGTGACGCTGGTGTCGTGCTGCTGGATCGTCCCGCAGTGCCAGCCGGTGGTCGAACCGGAGCGGCACACCGACGCCCCCACCAGCGCCTGCACCGAGCCGGTGACCTGGACCTCCTGGCCGTCCTGCGCCTTCACGTCCGGCGTGGGCGTCCAGTCGTCGTTGACCGACGCCCAGGCCATGTCCACGCCCGGGAAGACGGAGTCCTCGAAGGTGCCCTGGGCGCTGCGGTCGTAGCCGGTCGTGGAGTCGCCCCGCTGACCGCAGTGACCGGCGGTGACGAAGCCGCCCAGGCTGCCCTCGGTCACCGAGAAGCCGACCGAGCAGCGCGCGGAGTCCTCGATGTAGAAGGCGTCGCCGCCGGTGACGTCCTTCAGCAGCCGCGGCCGGTCCTTGGTGGCGCGGATGCCGACGTCCTCCGCCTGAAGCCCCGCCGCCTTGATGAACGCGGCGCCGGCGGTGAGGCTCGTCGCCTGCAGAATGACCCGGTTCTGCGTCACGTCTACGTACCACACCGGGGTCTCGAGGGTCTTGACCCGCTCGGCGGCCGCGTCCAGCTTCTTCTTGGCCGCCCGCAGCTCGGCGAGCGGCCGCTCGACCACCCGCGCCGTCGCGCCCTCCGCCTCGATGGAGGCCACGTCGTCCTCGTCGGTGGTGGCGACCGTGAGCTCCTCGGCCGTCGCGCCCCGCACCCAGGCTCCGGCGAACCGGTCGCCCAGCGCGTTGCGCAGCCGGCCGGCGCGGGTGCCGGCCTCCGCCTCGTTGACCAGCCGCTCCGACGCCTGAGCCGGGGTCAGCTTCAGATCGCGCTGCAGGGCGTTCAGCACCTGCGGCGAGGGCCGGTCGGCGCCCAGGGTCTGGGCCGCGCCGGGCACGGGTCCCGAGGTGGGCACGGGCTCCGCCCCCGCGGACGCGGGAAGGGCGGCGAGGACCAGCGCGCCGATCGCGCCGAGTGCGCCGAGCGCGGTCCGGCGGGCGGTCCTGGCATGTCGGTGGACCATTCGGTACGTCTCCTTCGTTCGGGATGGCGCTGCCGCGGGCGCAATAGGTCTAGCCCGCGGCAGTCGACGCGATGTCAGGAGCGCCGTGCTTTCGCGCTTTGGTGACGCGGACGCGCCATGTGCAGTACCAGCGCGCGACGTACGGCCCCGTCCGTGATCAGGCGGGCTGCAGACCGGGCGCGCCCGCCTCGCTGACGAACGACGCCACCGTCGAGACCGAGGCGCCGGGAGAGGTCACCACGGGCACCGTCCGGAAGTCCGCCCGGGCGTTCTGCCGGTTCAGCTCGAGCCGCACATATCCGCGCCGGCCGTCGTAGAACTTCATGTGCGGGTTGGCCTGCATGTAGGTGTCCCAGTTGGACGGCCGCTGCGCACCGTCCCGGCCGCTGGCGACGGAGGTGCAGGTCAGTTCCGTGCCGAGGGTGGCGGAGTCGGGGTCGTCGAAGTCCTCTCTGATGTCGAAGGCGTACGCCACGTGCACGTCCCCGGTGAGCACCAGCCAGTTGTCCACCCCGGCGGCCTTCGCCCCGGCGACCAGCCGGTTCCGGGAGGCGCGGTAGCCGTCCCAGGCGTCCATCGACATCTTGGCGTTCGCGGTCAGGTCGAGCTTGCGCTGGGAGAAGCACACCTGCTGCGGCATCACGTTCCACAGGGCGCCGGAGGCGGCCCAGCCGTCGAGCAGCCAGCTCTCCTGGGCGTCGCCGGTGAGGGTGCGGGCCGGGTCGTCCGACTCCGGGCCGGGCGCGTGCGGGGCGTCACCGTAGGCCTGGTCGGAGCGGTACTGGCGGGTGTCGAGGATGTCGAACTGCGCCAGCGTGCCCCAGTGCAGCCGGCGGTACAGCAGCGCGTCGGGGCCGCTGGGCCGCTGGGCGGCGCGCAGCGGCTGGTTCTCCCAGTAGGCCCGGTAGGCGGCGGCGCGCCGCACCAGGAACTGCTCGGGGGCGCTGCCGTTCTCGTCGACGGCGCCCGCGTAGTTGTTCTCGGTCTCGTGGTCGTCCCAGACGACGACGAACGGGTGGGCGGCGTGTGCGGCCCGCAGGTCGGGGTCGTTCTTGTAGAGGGCGTACCGCAGCCGGTAGTCCGCCAGTGTGATGGTCTCCCGGTTGAACACCGCCGGCAGCACCCGGTCGGTGTAATTGCGCGCCCCGCCCGCGGAGTTGACGGCGTACTCGTAGAGGTAGTCGCCGAGGTGGAACACCACGTCGACGTCCTCCTGCGCCAGATGCCGGTGCACGGTGTAGTAGCCGTCGTGGTAGGCCTGGCAGGCGACGGTGGCCAGCCGCAGGCTGCTGGTGGCCTCGCCGGCGGGGGGTGCGGTGCGGGTGCGGCCCGCAGGGCTGATCCAGGTGCCGGTGCGGAACCGGTAGTAGTACGGCGTGCCCGGCTCCAGACCCTGCACATCGACGTGCACGCTGTGGCCGTACTCCGGATAGGCGGTGGCGGTGCCGCTGCGCACGGTCAGGACGAAGTACTCGTCGAGCGCCACCTCCCAGTCCACCTCCACCCGCTGCTGGCCGAGCCCCCCGTCGGCCTCGAACGGGGCCGGGGCGAGCCGGGTCCAGATCACCACCGACTCGGGCAGCGGGTCACCGGAGGCCACCCCGAGCGTGAACGGGTCCTCGGTGATGCGGGCCGGCTGCAACCGGGGCGCGGCGAACGCGCCGCGGGCGGGCAGGTTGGTGGAGAAGGCGAGAGCGGCGGCGGCCGCGGTGAGGGTCAGAAAGCGCCGGCGGGCCAGGTGCGGGGCTGCGGTGCGCAGTACGGCGTCGTGCGGGGAGAAGGCGTGCTCCGGAGCGAGTCCGGTACGGCCCGGCAGCGCCATGCGGTGTCCTCTCGTACGGGGCGGGGTGATCCGACGGCGGCGTCCTTCGTCACCGAGGCGGGCGCGCCCCCCGGCTGATGTGTGGCGAACAGCGGCCGCGGGGCGCGGAGCCTGCATGCTAAGCAGACAAAATGCCTAAAACGGGCGCGCCTGGCGGGCAGTTCACACAAGAGGCGGTACGGACACCCGGCAGCGGGCCGTGCAGGGCGGCGGAGAGCCGGGCGGAGAACGGCGGAGAGCCGGGCGGAGAACGGCGGAGAGCCGCGGCGGAGAACGGCGGAGAGCTGCGCGGAGAACGGCGGAGAGCTGCCGCCGAGAACCGTGAAGAGCGCCACCGGCGCGAGGCCGGTGACGCTCTTGGGGGAGTGCGGGAAGTGCGGCTGAAGGCGGGTCAGCCGGCCCGGTCCGTGCGGGCCGCGGCTCTCACCGGCTCGCGGGCCGGCAGATGGTAGACGTGGAAGGCGCGGCCGATCACCGGCTGCGCCACATTGCGCACCTTCACGCCCCCGGCGGTCATGCCGTGCTCCGTTCCGGCGTGCGCGTGCCCGTGCACCGCGAGATCCGCGCCGGCCGTGTCGATGGCCTCGGCCAGCAGATAGCTGCCGAGGAACGGATAGATCTCCAGTGGCTCACCGGCCAGCGTGTCCGCGACGGGGGAGTAGTGGGTGAGCGCGATCCGGGTGTCGCAGCCCTCGTCCGCCAGCCGCTCCAGGGCCGTGCGCAGCCCGTCGGCGCAGCGGCGCGAGTGCCGCACGAACTCCTTCATCACCGGCTCGCCGAACTCCCCGGCCGACCGCCCGACGAAGCCGCCCCCGAACCCCTTGGTCCCGGCGACCCCCACGCGGGCGTCACCGCACCGCAGCACCGTCCCCTCGCCCTCCAGCACCTGGGCACCGGCGTCCCGCAGCAGGTCCGACACCTCGTCCGGGCGGTCGTCGTGATGGTCGTGATTGCCGAGGACGGCGACCACCGGCACCGCAAGGCCCCGGATCTCGTCGGCCACGACCCGCATCTCCTCGGGCGTGCCGTGCCGGGTGAGGTCCCCGGCGAGCAGCAGCAGATCGGCACAGTCGGGCGGGGTGTCGAAGGCGGGCCGCAGCCGGCCCCGGCTGTCGGGCCCCATGTGGATGTCTCCGACGGCGGCGATCCGGATCATGGCAGCTCCTCCGCGTGGTCGGGCGACGAGGTCTCGCCGGCCACGACGTCGCAGTGGACCGCGAGCCCGGACAGTTCCTCGCGGACGGTGCGCAGCACGTCCTCGCGGCACGCGGCCGAGGGGACGGTCCCGGTGACCAGCACGGAGTCGCCGCGCAGTTCCATGTGCACGCCGAGCTCGCCCAGCTCGCCGGAGGCGAGCCGGTCCCTGAGACGTCCCGGGGAAGCCCGGCCTCGGGTGCCTCGCGCAGCGCCGACGGCGCCGTCGGCCGCCCGGGCGCGTCCTCCGCCAGCCGGAGCCCCGGGACGCCCGGACGCCGGGCGCGGGCGGTGTCCTCACTGTTCTCCGGCATGGGCACTCCCTTCGCCGCACCGGACGCTGCGCGCATTCGAATGCCCGCTCCCCGCGCACGCACGCCCCGGCGGTGCACCGCCCGCCCGCGGCCGGCGGCGCCCGGCTCGGGCGTACTGGGCAAGCGCTTCGGCCGCGCACGCCTGAATATGGGCGAAAGCAGGTAAACCGCTCGATGTGGCGCCCAGGCGCGCCCGTGGAGGTCGGCATGGCCCAGCACACGTCTCGAACGCCGGAGCTTCCCCAGCCGCTGCGGGCCGTCGCCTCGGGGCTGCGGCAGCTGCCCGGCGCCGCCCAGGCGGGCAAGGTGGCCGAGGCCGCCCTGGACCGGATCGGCGCGCTCTCCCCCCGCGGCCGCCGCATCGCCGTCTACGCCGGGGCCGGAGCGCTCGGCGTCGCCGGTGTCGTCGAGTGGCCGGTGGCGCTGACCGGGGCCGCCGTCGCCTGGTTCACCCGGCCGCGGCCCGGCTCGGCTGAGGACACCCGGCCGGCGGAGCACGAACGCGACGCCGCCGGGGCAGCCGCGACCACCCCCGCCGGCCCGGAAGCGGAAGCGGAGCCGTCCGGCGACCGAGGCCCCGGCGACCGGCTGGCCTCCTCCAGGCACCGGCCCGGGCCGGCCGCCCCCCAGGTGCACGAGCAGCCCGCCAAGGTGGGCGACACCGAGACCGCGGCCGCGCTGCGCAAGGTCGCCGAGGCCACCGTGCACCACGCAGCGCACGCCGCCCGCCCTCCGCACGGCGCCGGCGCCGGCGAGCGGATCCGCCACGACGGGCACGGCGGTGACGGGCACCGCGGCGACGGGCACCGCGACGACCGGCACTCCGGCTGACGCCAAGGACCAGGGACACCCTCACGATGCTCACTCGCCTCGATGTCGCGCCCCTCGCGGGAGCGGTGGCGGGGGCCGCCGCAGGCGCCGCCCGCAGCACCGCCCAGGGCCTGACGTCCGTCCACGACACCACGCGCCGCATCGGCCATGTCGCCCGCAACGCGCTGAGCGGCGGCCGCCACTGGCGGGCCGGACCGCGCCTCCACCTCGCCCTGCACCACCCCGAGGGCACCGGCGTCGCCCCGCTAGCCCGCAAGGTCGCCGCGGAACTCCTCGACCACCCCGATGTGCTCACCGCGTACTGGGACGGCGGGCTGTCCCGGCTGGTGGTGACCGTGGTCGAGGACGCGGCCGGGGACCGGGTCGCCCGGCGGGCCGCCGAACTCGCCGCCGAGGCCGGCCTGGCCGAGCAGGCCGGACCCGAGGCCGAGGAGGACGCCGCCCACCCCGGCGACCCCGGCGAGGTGCGCATCGCCGCCGCCGCGCTGCTGGTGGCCGCCGCCGGAGCGGCCGACCTCCTGGCCGGACGGGCGCTGCGCCTGCCGCCCAGCCCCAAGGCCGTCACCGCGAGCGTCAGCCTGCTGCGCGAGAACCCCCGCTTCCGGGCCCTGCTGCGCCGCCGGTTCGGCGCCGGCGGCAGGGAACTCCTCCTGGCCGCCGCCAACGCCGCCGCCCACGGCGCGGGCCAGTCACCCGTCGCCCTGGTCCTCGACGGACTGCTGCGCACCGGGCAGCTCACCGAGGCGGTGGCCCGGGCCGCCGCCTTCGAGGCGCTGCACGACGGGCTGTGCCGCGACGAGGGCACCGCCCTGCCCTGCCCGCCTCACGTCCGCCCGCCGCTGCGGGTCACCCCGGCCCAGGAGTACGCGGCCAACGCCGGCACCGGCAGCCTCGCCGGCGCCGCCGCCACCCTGCTGGTCACCCACGACACCCAGGAGGCCGCCGAGGCCGTGCTGGCCGGCTCGCCCAAGGCCGCCCGCTACGGCCCCGCCGCCTTCCTCACCGGCCTCGGCACCCACCTCGCCCGGTCCGGGGTCCTGGTGCGCAGCGACGAACGCCTGCGGCAGCTGGAGATCGCCGACTGCCTGGTGCTGCACGCCGACGCCCTGCGCAACCCCGCGGCCCGCGCCGACGCGGACGACGACGAGCGGGCCGCGGCGTTCGTCGACCCCGTCGCGCCGTTCGCCGAGGCCGTCCTCGACGCGGCCCGCCGGGCCGGCCTGCACGTGGTGATCACCGGCGGCCCGGACCTGAAGGACATCACCCGCATGGCCGACGAGATCGCCCCCGCCGACCTGCCGTTCGGCGACGTGGTGCGGGCCCTGCAGAACGACGGGCACATCGTGGTGAGCGTCGCCCGCGTCACCCCGGGCAGCCCACCCGGCGTGGCCGAGGGACTGCCCGCCGGGGACGTCGCCGTCGCCCTCGTCGACGCCCGCTCGGCCGTGCCCTGGGGCGCCGACATCCTCACCCCGGGCGGCAGCGCCGACGTCTGGCGGCTGCTCCGGGCGATCCCGTCGGCCCGCCGGGTGAGCCGCCGCTCCCAGACCCTGGCCCGCGCCGGGGCGGCCCTGTCCGGGCTGCTGGTCGCCCGCGGCGGAAAGCCCCGTGGCCGCCTGTGGCGTGTGCTCACCCGGCACGCCCCGGTCAACGTCGCCGCGGCCGCCGCCCTGTACTTCGGGTGGACCGAGGCGCTGCGCGTGGCCCGCGCCACCCCACCCGAACCCCACCTCCACGTGCCGTGGCACGCCATGGAACCCCACGAGGCGCACGAGCGGCTGCGCCGCGCCCGCGGCGAGGCGGAACCGCACGGACTGGCCGTGCTCGCCGACCGCTCCCGGCAGCACGCCGCACGGCTCGCCCGCACCCCCGTGGCCGCCCCCGCCCGCTGGACCTGGCAGGCCGCCGGAGCCGTCCGGCGCGAACTCGACGACCCGCTCACTCCCGTGCTGGCGACCGGCGCCGTCGCCTCCGCGCTGCTCGGCTCACTGGTGGACGCCCTGCTGGTGGTCGGCGCCATGGACATCAACGCCGTCGCGGGCGGTCTGCAGCGGCTGCGCGCCGAGCAGGCGCTCGCCCGCCTCGCCGCCCGCCAGCAGCCCAAGGCCCGGCGGCAGGAGAACCGCAGACGCACCGTCACCGTCGACGCGGCCCGGCTGCGGCCGGGGGACCGGATCAGCCTGGCCGCCGGCGACGTCGTACCGGCGGACGCCCGCCTGCTGGCGGCGGAGGGACTGGAGGTCGACGAGTCCGCCCTCACCGGCGAGTCGCTGCCGGTCACCAAGGCCGTCGAGGCGACACCGGGCGCACCGGTGGCGCAGCGCACCTGCATGGTCTTCGAGGGCACCACCGTCGTCGCCGGCCACGCCACGGCACTGGTGGTCGACACCGGCGAGCACACCGAGGCGGGGCGCGCCGTCGCCCTGGCCTCGCGCACCCCGCCGCCCGCCGGGGTGCAGGCCCGGCTGCAGGAACTCACCCGCAAGGCCCTGCCGGTCAGCTTCACCGGCGGCGCCCTGGTCACCGGGCTGTCCCTGCTGCGCGGCAGCCCGGTCCGACGGGCCGTCAGCGGCGGCGTCGCCGTGGCCGTCGCCGCCGTGCCCGAGGGACTGCCGCTGGTCGCGACCGTCGCCCAGATGGCCGCCGCCCGGCGGCTGTCCCGGCGCGGCGTCCTGGTGCGCACCCCGCGCACCCTGGAGGCGCTCGGCCGGGTCGACACCGTCTGCTTCGACAAGACCGGCACCCTCACCGAGAACCGGCTGCGCCTGGTCCGCGTCGCCACCGCCGACGGCACTGTCCTCGACCCCGGCGCCGGGGACGCCGTGGACGTCGTCCGGCTGGCCGCGCGGGCCTGCCCGCAGGAGGAGACCGGGCAGGGCCGCAAGGTCGCGCACGCCACCGACGAGGCCGTCCTCGACGTCGCCCCGCCCGACGACGGCTGGAAGCCCAGCGGCGAACTGGCCTTCGAGGCAAGCCGCGGCTACGCCGCCGCCGTCGGCCGGGACGAGTCCGCCGGCTCCGCGCACTCAGGCGAGCTGCTGGTGGTCAAGGGCGCACCCGAGGCCGTCCTGCCCGCCTGCCCCGGTCTGCCCGGCCACGCCACCGAGACCGCCCACGCCCTCGCCGCGCAGGGACTGCGCGTCCTCGCCGTGGCCCGGCGCCCCTGCCGGGGCGGCGACCCCGCCGAGGAACTCGAAGGCGGCCTCGACGGACTGGAGTTCGCGGGATTCGTCGCCCTCGCCGACGTCCCCCGCGACACCTCCGAGGCCCTGCTGGCCGAGCTGCGGCGCTCCGGCATCCTGCCCGTGATGCTCACCGGCGACCACCCCGAGACCGCCCGCGCCATCGCCCTGCAACTGGGCTGGCCCGAGGAGACCGAGGTGGTCACCGGGGACGAACTGGTCGCCATGGACCGGCGCGAGCGGGTCCGCGCCCTGCACGGCGCGGGCGTCGTCGCCCGCGTGGCGCCCGAGCAGAAGCTGCACGTGGTGGAGGCGCTGCAACAGGCCGGCCGGGTGGTGGCGATGGCCGGCGACGGCGCCAACGACGCCGCCGCCATCCGCGCCGCCGACGTCGGCGTCGGCATCGAGGCCCGCGGCTCGGCCGCCGCCCGCAACGCCGCCGACCTGGTGCTGACCACCACCGACCTGTCCGTCCTGGTCGACGCCGTGGCCGAGGGCCGGGCCCTGTGGCGCAGCGTCGCCGACGCGGTGAGCATCCTCATCGGCGGCAACGCCGGCGAGGTCGGCTTCAGCGTGCTCGGCACCCTGCTCGCCGGTTCCTCGCCGCTGTCCACCCGGCAGCTGCTGCTGGTCAACCTGCTCACCGACATGTTCCCCGCCATGGCCGTGGCGGTGACCCCCAGCGACGACCCGGCGACCGCCGTGCACGCCGCGACCGGCCCCATGGGGCTCGACGCGCTCGGCGCCCCGCTGCTGCGCGCCATCCGCCGACGCGGTGTGACCACCTGCCTCGGCGCGGTCGCCGCCTACCTGGTCGGCCGGCTCACCCCCGGCAGCGACCGCCGTGCCACCACCATGGCGCTGTGCGGCGTGGTCGGCGCCCAGCTCGTGCAGACCCTCTCCGGCCGCCGCCACAGCCCGCTGGTGTGGACGACCGCACTCGGCTCCGCCGCCGTGCTCGCCGCCCTGGTGCAGACCCCCGGCGTCAGCCACTTCTTCGGCTGCACCCCGCTCGGCCCGGTCGCCTGGACCGGCGTCGCCCTTGCCATCACCCTGTCCGCCCTCGCCCCGCGCCTGGAACGCCGGGCCGCCGTCCGTCACGCCTACGAGGCCGCCTCCCGCCTGCTGCTGCGCCTCGGCGCCCACGCCCAGCAGGCCCGCCACCTCCTGCACAGCGGCATCGCCCGCCCGGTGGTGTCGTAGGCCCGGTGGTGTCGTAGCGCCCGCCCCCGGTGGTGCCGTAGCGGAGCACGAGAAGAGGCCGACGGGGGAGTCCGCGCAGGGTCGGTCAGGGCACCCTCGCGAGGGGTCCGGCGGGGGAGTCCGCGAGGGAGCCGGCGGGGAAGCCCGCGAGGGGTCCGGGCAGCCCAACCTGCCGGGACGTCCGGCCCGCGCGGAACCGCCGCCGTTCGCCCAGACTGGAAGATGCAGGGCGGGCCGCAGGACCCCCTCCCCGGGCCCGCCGACTCAGGCGGGCGCGGCAGCGCCCGACGCCGTGGCCCGCCGCGAGCAGAAGGGTGAGGAACGGCATGAAGGGCTACGTCTTCCACGGCCCCGGGCAGTCCGCCTGGGAAGAAGTCCCCGATCCGGACATCAAGGAGCCCACCGACGCGATCGTGCGGGTCGACGCCGTCACCATCTGCGGCACGGACCTGCACATCCTCAAGGGCGACGTGCCCGAGGTGCAGCCGGGGACCGTCCTCGGACACGAGACGGTCGGTGAGATCGTCGAGACCGGCGGTGACGTGCGCAGCGTACGTCCCGGAGACCGCGTGCTCGTGTCCTGCATCACCGCCTGCGGCCGCTGCCGCTTCTGCCGCGAGGCCATGTACGGCCAGTGCCGCGGCGGCGGAGGCTGGATCCTCGGCCATCTGATCAACGGCACCCAGGCCGAGTACGTCCGCGTCCCCTACGCCGACCTGTCCGTGCACGCCCTGCCCGGCGCGGTCGCCAACGAGGACGCCGTACTGCTGGCCGACATCTTCCCCACCGCCTACGAGGTCGGCGTGCTCAACGGAAAGGTGCGGCCCGGCGACACCGTCGTGGTGGTCGGGGCCGGACCGGTGGGGCTCGCCGCCGTCGCCACGGCGCACCTCTTCTCCCCCGAGCGCGTCATCGCCGTCGACCTGGCACCGCCCCGCCTGCAGGCCGCCCGCGACCTCGGCGCGGAGGCCGTCGTCGACGCCCGCGAGGGTCCGGAGCAACTGGTCGAGGACCTCACCGACGGGCTCGGCGCCGATGTGGTCGTCGAGGCGGTGGGCGTACCCGCGACCTTCGAACTGTGCACCCGCATGGTGCGGCCGGGCGGTCGCGTGGCCAACGTCGGTGTGCACGGCGCCCCCGCCACGCTGCACCTCGAGAGCCTGTGGATCAAGAACGTCACCGTGACCACCGGCCTGGTCGACACCCACTCCACGCCCACCCTGCTGCGCATGCTGGCCGCCGGCCGGCTGCCCACCGGACCGCTGGTCACCCACACTTTCCCCCTGGACCACATGCAGGAGGCGTACGACGTCTTCGCCAACGCCGCCGAGACCGGCGCGCTCAAGGTCGTCCTCGGTGTGCCCCAGCACGAGGTCGTCCCGGTGCAGCAGACGCAGACGTCCTGACCTCCGCCCCCGATGCGAGGAGGTGAAGCGCGATGGCGCGGACACCCGGTGCACGGCCCCGCAGGGAGCGTCTGTGGCGCTGGCGCCGGAACCCGCTGCGGCGACGCAGCGACGTCGCCGAGGCCTGGGTGCAGCTCGCCACCCACGTCCTCGCCCTGCTGACCGCGGTGTGCGTCGGCCTCCTGGCGGCCGGCGCCGTCGGCTCCTCCCTCGCCGACCGGCGGGCCGAGGCCCGGCCCGTCACCGCCGTCCTGACCAAGGGCACCGCCGACGCGGTGCCCGCACCCGTCACCGACGACGGCAGCGCCGGCGTCTGGACGACCGTCCGGTGGACCGACCGGGACGGCGCCACGCACACGGGCCGTGCCGAGGTCCCGCCCGGCAGGAAGGCCGGCAGCACCGTCACCGTCTGGACGGACGGCAGTGGTCGGCTGGTCACCAAGCCCCCCGAGGGCGTGGAGGCGCACTTCCAGGTCGTCATGGGCGGCGTCACGGTCGGTGCCGCCTGCGGCGGGCTGATCCTGGGCGCCGGATGGCTGGTGCGCAGGAGGATCCGGCGCCGCGTCCTCGACCAGTGGGAGGCCGAGTGGCAGTGGGTCGAACCGATGTGGCGCAAGCGGATGACCGGCTGACCCGTCCGCCACGGGCGGAGGGCCCGGCCCGGGTCAGTCCCTCCGCGCACCGCCCCGGTCAGTCCCTCCAGCGCGCCGCCCCGGTCAGTCCCTCCGCGTGCCGTCAGGGCCGTCCGCAAAGCCTCCGTGCCCTCCGCACGCCGGGCGTGCACGAACAGGTGCGGCTCGGGCCGGGCGTCGGGATGGGCCGGCGTGAACATCACGCTCTCCTGGGACTCCACCGTCAGCCCCGCCGCCCGCACCACCGCGACGACGTCCTGCGCGGCGAAGCTGGTGACCCGCACCGGCTGCCCCATGAAGACGCCGTCGAAGTCCTCCACGTCCAGCGGCACGGTGGCCAGCGCCAGCAGACCGCCCGGCCGCAGCGCCCGCGCCAGCCGCTCCACCAGCCCGGCCTGCTCGGCGCGCGACATCTGCAGCAGCGAGAAGTAGACACAGACCGCGTCGAACGAGCCGTCCTCCAGCGGCATCGTGTGGATGTCCGCGCACACGAACTCCGCCCCCGGCACCTGACGGGAGGCGGTCTCCACCATCACCGGGGACACGTCGACCCCGAGCACCCGGTGACCTTCCTTGGCGAGCGTGGCGGCCGTCGGCCGGCCCGTACCGCTGCCGACGTCCAGCACCCGGGCGCCGGGCGGCAGCCGTTCGGTCAGCCAGCGCAGCGATCTGCGGTGCGCCTCGGAGGAGGCGAACGCCTTCTCGTACCGGCTGCCCAGCGCATCGAACACCACCGCCGCGGGCGGCCTGCGCACCTCATCGACCACTACGCACCCCGTCGTACCCGGTCCTGACATTCCGACGCGCGGGCATCGTCCCACCCCAGTGCACTCCCCACAACGCCGCCCGGCCGTACGGGTGCGGGCGCGGCTTGCGCGGCGGCGGGAGCGCACGGCAGGGTCGGGGTGTGCCGACACTGCTGATCGTCCATCACACGCCGTCGCCCAACTGCCAGGCGATGTTCGAGGCCGTCGTCGACGGCGCCACCGCCCCCGAGATCGAGAACGTCGAGGTCGTGCGCCGGGCCGCGCTCGCCGCCACCGCGAGCGACGTGCTGGAGGCCGACGGCTACCTCCTCGGCACGCCCGCCAACCTCGGCTACATGTCAGGGGCGCTGAAGCACTTCTTCGACCAGATCTACTACCCCTGCCTCGACTCCACCCGCGGCCGGCCCTTCGGCGTCTTCGTGCACGGCGGCAGCGACGTCACCGGGGCGCTGCGCGGCATCGAGTCCGTCACCACGGGCCTCGGCTGGCGCCGCGCCGCGGACACCGTCACCGTCACCGGAGCGCCCGACAAGCAGGCGCTGGAGCGCTGCTGGGAGCTGGGCGCCACCGTCGCCGCCGGGCTCATGGAATGAGCACCGGGCCTGCGAGGCACGGGCTCATGGAGTGAGCAGCGGGCCTGCGAGGAAGCGCGTCAATCCATCCGCCGGCGGTCCTGCTCGTCCCACGCCCGTGTGTCGCGCGGCTGGGTGTACGGCTCGTCCTCGGGCGGATGGCCCCCGGCGATGGCGCGCTGGCGGGCGATCTCCGCGTCGAACTCCAGGCCCAGCAGGATCGCCAGATTGCTGATCCACAGCCACACCAGGAACACGATGACGCCGGCCATGGTGCCGTAGGTCTTGTTGTACGAGGCGAAGTTGGCCACGTACACGGCGAAGCCCCCGGAGGCGACCAGCCAGATCAGCAGGGCCAGGAAGCTGCCCGGGGTGATCCAGCGGAACCCCCTGACCTTCGCGTTGGGTGCCGCCCAGTACAACAGCGCGATCATCAGGACCACCAGCAGGACCAGGACCGGCCACTTGGCGATCGACCACACGGTCACGGCGGTGTCGCCCAGGCCGAGCACATCGCCCGCACGGCGGGCCAGGTCACCGGTGAACACCACGATCAGCGCGCTGATCACCGCCAGCACCATCAGCACCACCGTCAGCCCGACCCGCACCGGCAGCACCTTCCACACCGGACGGCCCTCGGGGATGTCGTAGACGGCGTTGGCGGAGCGGATGAACGCCGCCACATAGCCCGAGGCCGACCACACCGCCAGCACCAGGCCGACCAGCGCGACGATCGAGCCGGTACCTGCCCCGCCCTGCAGCTGCGAGACCGCCTGGGCGAGGATGTCGCGCACCGCGCCGGGCGCGAGGTCCTGCACCTGCTCCATCACCCGGTCGATCGCCGACTTCCCGGCGATGCCCAGCAGCGACACCAGCACCAGCAGCGCGGGGAACAGCGACAGCACCCCGTAGTAGGTGAGGGCCGCCGCCCGGTCGGTCAGCTGGTCGTCCTTGAACTCCCGCAGACTGCCCTTGAGCGCGGCACCCCACGACTGCTTCGGCAGCCCGGTGGGCGTGTCCGGTGCCGCCCGCTCCACCTCGGCGTCCGGGCCCGGTTCCCCGGCCGCCGGCGCCTCGTCCGTCGTCTGGTCCGTCCTCTGGCCGTTCCGGCCAGGCAAGTGCAGCTTCATGAGCGCCGGGTAACCAGGAGCGGGCGGAGCCAACCCCGCGAGCGGAAGCGCACCCGAAAGTGGTTGTGGGAGCGCTCCCAAGAGGGCACCATTCCGTACATGATCTCCACGCCGACGATCCGCCCGTACCGCCCCGGGGACCGGGACGCCCTCGACGACATCTGCATCCGCACCGCCCACAACGGCCTGGACATCCGCCCGGTCTACGCCGACCCCTCGATCCTCCCGGCCACCTTCGCCGCACCCTACGTCCACCTGGAGCCGGACCTCGCCTTCGTGCTCGACGACGGCACCGGCAGCGCGGTCGGCTACATCCTGGGCACCGCGGACACTCCGCGCTTCGCCGAGGAGTTCCGCACCACCTGGCTGCCGCTGGTCGCCGCTCGGTACCCGGAGCCGTCCGGGGAGCCGGGCACCCCGGACGAGGTGATGGCCCGCCTGCTGCACCACCCCGAGCGCATGGTCCTGCCCGAACTGGCCGGCTACCCCGCCCATCTGCACATCGACCTGCTGCCCGAGTGGCAGGGCCGCGGCTTCGGCCGGGAGCTGATGCGCACCTTCCTGCGCGCGCTGCGGGACCGGGGAGTGCCCGCCGTCCATCTGGTCATGGCCAACGCGAACAAGCCCGCCCGCACCTTCTACGACCGGATGGGCTTCGAGGTGCTCGACGTGCCCATGGACGCCTCGGTGACCTGCCTCGGACGCCCGACGGCCGACCCGGACCGGCCCTGACGCCCCGTCACCGCTGAGCGACGGTTCTGAAGATGTTCCGAAGAACTTGTGAGGCGATTGAACACAGAGCGGCCGCCCTGCGTATGGGGCGTGGGAATTCCATGCTGACCCCCCGCGACTGAAGCGTAGGAGTACTGCCTTGGCACGCAACACACGCAGACGCCCGAAACAGCGAGCGACCCTCGCCGCGTTCGCACTGATGCTGGGCGGAGGGGGGTTGATGGCGGCCAATGTCTACGCTTCCGCGACCGTGGACGGGGACAACCAGGCTCAGGTGCTCAACGGCGCCACCATCGACTGCCCCGACGTGGCCACCCAGCTGACCGCGGTGCCCGAGCAGGCCCGAGGGGAGGTGGACAAGGAACTCGCCGCGCTGGACCAGCAGATCGCCGACGCCTACAAGCGCATCGCGGAGTCCACCCAGGAGCTCCAGCAGGACCCGGACTTCGCCCAGAACGCGATCGCCGAGCCGCTCGAGGAGAAGCGCTCCGCGACCCTCTCGCGCATCGCGACCGCCATCGACCGCGTGGGCGACCGGCCCGAGGGTCTGGAGAAGCTCGCCGCCTGCACCGTGCGCGAGTCCGGCAACAACACCGCCGCGCAGGACGGTCAGGACCAGCAGGGCGACCAGGCCGGCGACGGCGGCCAGGACCAGGCCGGCCAGGACCAGCAGGACGGTCAGGACCAGCAGGGCGGCCAGGACCAGCAGCAGGGCGACGAGCAGGGCCAGCAGGGCGGCAACGGCGGCCAGGCCGGCAACGGTCCCGTCCCCGGCGACTACGTGGACATCAAGAGCGTCCAGCCGAACGTCGCCGAGCCCGAGCCGGGCGCCAACGCCTCCACCGGCACCTTCTCCAGCGAGTGCGGTGTCAACGCCAACGGCGTGTTCAACTCGGACAACGTGATCGCGGCGCCCGGTGTGAGCAACGGTGCCCACCACTTCCACGACTACATCGGCAACCAGGACACCAACGCGTTCTCCAGCGACGAGGACCTGGCCGCGGCCGAGACCAGCTGCGAGGACCAGCGCGACAAGTCCGCGTACTACTGGCCCGTGCTGCGCCTGCAGAACGGCAAGCAGGAGCAGGACGCCAACCAGCCCGGCGGCGGCATCGAGGGCAACGTCGGCGAGATCGTGACGCCCAAGGACGTCACCCTCACCTTCGTCGGCAACCCGCAGAGCGAGGTCGTGGCCATGCCCCGCCTGCTGCGCATCATCACCGGTGACGCCAAGTCCTTCGTCAACGGCCCGGCCAACGCCAACGCCTCCTGGAGCTGCACGGGCTTCGAGGACCGGCAGCTGAAGGACAAGTACCCGCTGTGCCCCGAGGGCAGCGACGTGGTGCGCACCTTCAAGTTCCAGAGCTGCTGGGACGGCCGCAACATCGACAGCGCCAACCACCGTACGCACATGGCGTTCACGGACGAGAACGGCAACTGCCCGTCCGGCTTCAAGGCGATCCCGCAGCTGGTGCAGCGCATCGTCTACGACGTGGACGCGCCGAGCCTGGAGGACGGCGGGAAGACCACCCCGCTGTTCGCGGTGGACTCCTTCCCCGAGCAGCTGCACAAGCCGATTACCGACCACGGTGACTTCATCAACGTCTTCGACGAGGACCTGATGAACGAGATGGTCGACTGCATCAACAGCGGCCGCGAGTGCGGCGCCGGCGACGGCGGCAACGCCGGCGGTGACAACGGTGGCGACGCCGGTGACAAGCCGGGTGACGACGGCAAGGGCGACCAGCAGAACCCGTCGGAGCCGCCGCGGGAGACCCAGCCCGCCGAGGAGCCCTCGGGCGGCGAGAACGCCGAGCAGCCCGGCGTGAAGGCCTCCACCCCGGCCAAGGACGACGCCGGTGACGCCGGCAAGGACGACGGCGGCAAGGGCGACGACGGCAAGGGCGACGGCGGCAAGGGCGACGACGGGGGCCAGGCCGCCCAGGCCGCTCAGGTGCCCGGCAGCCTGCCGGAGCTCGAGGACCGTACCGAGGCACAGGCCGAGTCGGGCAGCCTGGCCGAGACCGGCGCCCAGATGTGGCCGGCCGCGCTCGGCGGAGTGCTGGTCATCCTCGGCTTCTTCGTCCTGCGCAGCGTGCGGCGCAACGCCTGATCCCCTGACGGCAGGCATCACGGCGGCGGTCCCCGCACCGGGGGCCTGCCGCCTCGCCGTTCCGGATCCGCCGTCAGGACTCAGTTTCCGGACCCGCCGTCAGGACTCAGGCGCCCCGGAAGCCGGCCGGGGGGCGTCCGTGCCCGCCCCCTCCGCGTCGATGTGCGGCAGGATCCGGTCCAGCCACCGCGGTGTCCACCAGGCGTGCCGGCCCAGCAGGGTCATCACGGCCGGGACCAGCAGCAGCCGCACCACGGTCGCGTCGATGAGCACGCTCACCGCGAGACCCAGTCCGAGCATCTTCACGACGACGTTGTCGCTGATGATGAACGCCGCGAACACGCTCACCATGATCAATGCGGCGCAGGTGATGACCCGCGCGGTGATCTCCAGGGCATGGGCGACCGCCGCCCTGGCGTCGCCGGTGCGCATCCACGCCTCGTGGACGCGGGAGAGCAGGAAGATCTCGTAGTCCATGCTCAGGCCGAAGATGATCGCGAACATCATCATCGGCACATAGCTCTCGATCGGCACCGTGCCGTTCACGCCCAGCGCGGGACCGCCCCACCCCCACTGGAAGACGGCGACCACGACGCCGTAGGAGGCGGTGATGGACAGGACGTTCAGCACGGCGGCCTTGACCGCGACAAGCACCCCGCGGAAGACGGCCAGGATGATGAGGAACGCCAGTGCGACCACCACGGCGATGATCAGCGGCAGCCGCTCGGCGACGATGTCGCGGAAGTCGACCTGCGCCGCCGTCGTCCCCGTGACATAGGTCTTGGCGTCCGTGCCCCGCACGGCCTGCGGCAGGGTGTCGTCCACCAGGCGGTTGGTGAGGCCGGTCGTGGTGGCGCTCTGCGGGGACGCCGAGGAGTACACCGTGCCGACCAGGACGTCCCCGTCCTGGGTGGCGGTCAGCGGCGTGACGACGGCCGCGCCCTGCACGCCGTCCAGGGTCTTCTGGGCCTGCGAGGCCAGGTCGGAGCGGTCGGACTGCGGCACGGACGACTGGTCGATGACGACGGTGAGCGGGCCGTTGGAGCCGGGCCCGAACGCGTCGGTCATCAGGTCGTAGGCCCGCCGGTCGGTGAACGACGTGGGGTCCGCGCCGTCGCCGATGTGCCCGAGCTGGATCGAGAACACCGGGATCGCCAGGACGGCGATGGTGGCCACGCCCGCCGCGAGGAACTGCCAGGGTCTGCGCTCCACCCGCTGCGCGTACCGGTGCCAGGTGCCGTGGGGCTCCGTCCCCGGCTCGGCGTCGGTCTCGGCCACCGGGCGGCGCACCCGGTAGCGGTCGATGCGCCGGCCGATCAGACCCAGCAGGGCCGGTACCAGGGTGAGCGCGCCGGCCACGGCCGAGACGACCGTGACGGCCGCGGCGAGCCCGAGCAGCCCGATGAACGAGACACCGGAGGTGAACAGACCCGCCAGCGCGATGATCACCGTGCAGCCGGAGACCAGCACGGCCCGCCCGCTGGTGGAGGTGGCGTGCCCGGCCGCCTCCACCGGGTCCCGGCCGTCCATGATGTCCTGCCGGTACCGGGTGATCAGGAACAGCGCGTAGTCGATGCCGACGCCCAGGCCGATCATCGTGGCCAGCGTCGGGGACACCGTGGCGAAGGTGAACGCGGCCGCCAGCAGCCCCAGGATGGCGAGCCCGCCGACGACGCTGATCAGCGCGGTCAGCAGCGGCACCACGGCCGCGATGACACTGCCGAAGCCGATCAGCAGCACCACGATGGCCACCCCGAAGCCGATCGCCTCGCTCACCCGGTCGTCGGGGGCGGGCCGGGCCAGCTCCCCGAGCGGACCGCCGTACTCCACCTCGACCCCGGCCTGCCGCAGCGGCTGGACCGCGTCGTCCACCCCGTGGAGGTAGCCGTCCCCCAGCGTGGAGGGCTGCACGTCGAAGCGGACGGTGATGTAGGCCGTCTTCCGGTCGGAGGAGAGCGGGCCGACGTTCGGCTGCGAGCCGTCCTGGCCGGCGCCGGACGCGGACAGCGGGTTCTGCGCCGACAGCACGTGCGGCAGCTTCTGCAGGTCGGAGACGGTCGTGGACATCTGCGAGCCGAACGAGGTCAGCTCCTGCTGTGCGTCGTGCAGCACGATCTGGCTGCTGTAACCGCCCGCCTGGGGATCGTGCTGCTGCAGCACCTCGATGCCCCGCTGCGACTGCGCGTCGGGCAGCGTGAAGTTGTCGGAGTAGTCCGCCCCGACCGAACGGCTCGACAGCTGAAGGGCCAGCAGCGCCGCCAGCCAGGCGACGATGACGACCACGAAGTGGTGCGCGCACCACTCGCCGAGCCGCCGCAACAGCCCCGCCTTCGGCTTTCTCCTGCTCCCGCCCTTGCGCATGGACGGCATGGGCCCAGTTCTCCTCTGGCCGGCCGGGCGATTCCCGACTCTGGGTCCATTACAAGCGGGAGGAACAATCCCGGCATCTCGGAAAAATCACCGAGGAGATGGCGGCGTCGCTCAGCCGCGCCTCAGCCCGGCCCCTCCTGGGGGCGGCCGAAGGCGGTGAGCAGCAGGGCCACGTCGTCCACCCGGTCCTCGGTGCGGTGCGCCGACTTGATGAGCTGGTCGGCGAGCTCCTCGACCGAGTCGGGGGCGCCGGCGGCCAGAGAACGGCGCAGCGTGTCGATGCCGGTCTCGATGTCGCTGCCCGGCATCTCCACCAGCCCGTCGGTGTACAGCGCGAGCACACTGCCGGGCACGAGGCTGAGCGCGGTGACCGGGTAGACCGCATCGGGCTGTACCCCCAGCATCACCCCGCCGACCAGATCGAGGACCTCGGTGCGGCCGTCGGGATGGCGCAGCAGCGGCGGCGGATGACCCGCCCGCACCGCCAGGGCGCGGCCGGTGGCCGGGTCGAGCTCGATGTAGCAGCAGGTGGCGATCGCGTCCGCCTCCAGCTCGGACAGCAGCCGGTTGGTGTGCGTGATGACCTCCTGCGGCTGGCGCCCGCTGGCGGCGAAGGCGTTCACCGCGCTGCGCAGCTGCCCCATGACGGCCGCGGCGCTCACACTGTGCCCCTCCACGTCCCCGATCACCAGGGCCACCTTGCGGCCGGTCCGGATCACGTCGTACCAGTCGCCGCCGATGGCCATGCCCCGGGTGCCGGGCAGATAGCGGCCGGTGGCGCGCAAGCCCTCGATGGCGGGCAGCCGGTGCGGCAGCAGCCCCTCCTGCAGCCCGCGGGCCACGGCCGACTCGTCGTCGTAGAGCCGGGCCCGCTCCAGCGCCTGCGCGGCCAGCCCGCTCAGCGCGGTCAGCGCGGCCCGTTCGTCGGGGGTGAAGCGGCGCCGGTCCGCCCAGCCGAGGATGCAGGAGCCCACCGCGTGCCCGGAGGCGATCAGCGGCAGGAACGACCACGAGTTCATCCGGTCCAGGGCGATCCCCGGATAGGCGCTGCTCAGCGCCTCGGGCGACTCGAAGAACAGCGGGAACCGGGTGGTCAGGGCGTGCACGCCGGGCAGCTCGGTGTCGAGCGGCACCCCCTCGAAGGCTTCGAGGAAGCCCTCCGGATAGCCCGACTCCCACAGCAGGTACATCCGTCCGTCGCTGACCGTGTAGAGGGCCAGCTCCTGGGCGCCGAACGCCGGCAGCAGCTGCTCCGAGACGGCCCGGCACACATCCTGGACGGTCACCGCCTCGGTGAGCACGCTGGCCATCTGCACCACGTGGTACAGCGCGCCCGCACGCGCCGGGGCGACCTGCTCCGCGGCCGCCGGGACCACCAGGTCGCCCGGCGCCGTGGACCGGCCTCCCGTGCGCGCCGCGGTGGGCGGCGCGGTGGTGAAGACCCGGCCGGTCAGGCCGCGCACCCCCGGATAGAGCACGAATCCCAGCCAGGGCCCGTCCGTGGTGTGCACCAGATACGACACGGGCTGCTGCGACAGCATCGCCGCCCGGTAGCGGTCCTCGTAGGCCGGGTCGCGCAGCCAGGTGATCACATGCCACGGATAGTGGCCGATCAGCTGCTTGCGCTCGCACCCCAGCAGTTCCAGACAGCGCTGGTTGACGTAGGTCACCCGGCCGTCCTGGTCGAGCGAGAACAGCCCGTCGGGCAGCCGCTCGGCGGCCTCGGCCGCGGTGGCCGACCAGGATGTGTCGACGAACGCGCCGATGAACAGCGGCCGGGACGGCAGCGAGCGCAGGACGTGCCCCCACAGCTCGAGCGGACGGTAGCGGGTCTGCCCGTCCTCGGCCGGTTCGTCCACCACCCGCAGACGCCGGGCCCTCACGAAGCCGGTGGTCAGTGCCTCGCGCCGGCTCGCCCGCAGCTCGTACCGGTCGTCCGGGCACACCCGGCTCTCCACCTCCGCCGAGGTGCCGCCGAACGTGGACGCCTCCAGCCCCAGCAGCTCCAGCGCCTCCTCGTCCATGTTCCAGCGGTCGGTGTCCAGGTCCCATTCGAGGCCGCCGATCCGCACGGCCCGCGCCGGCGGGGCGTGCAGCTGCACACTGACGGGATGGCCGTCGTACTCGATCTCCGGCACCGGGATGCCGGGGTGCGCGGGCGCCGGAAGGCCGTCCAGGTACTCGGTGAGCCTGCGCTCCATGGTCCGCCCGGCGGTCCGCAGCGCGAAGTCGACCTCCTCCGCGGCCACCGGGTCCAGGGACGCCGACCGCAGCACCACCAGCACGCCCACGGCCTCACCGCCCATGGTCACCGGGTGGTGGGCGGAGGCGAACGGGTACGGCAGCGCGGCGGTGAACTGGGGGAAGCGCAGCATCGTCGCCCGCTCGTCCGGCAGCCAGAGGCTCTCCCGGTTCCGGTAGGACTCGGCCATGGGCAGCGCGCCGCCCACCGGGACCCGCCACCAGGACCGCAGCAGCGAGCGCGGGACACCGGTCACCACACAGAGCACCAGGGAACGGCGGTCGGGCGAGCGCAGGTAGACCAGGCCGCCGTACCCGTTCAGCGCCCGGACGGCGGCCAGGACCGGTTCCGCGAGCGCGTCCTCGATCCGGGCCGGCCCTCCGGTCCGGATCCGCTCCGCGCTCCGTCCGCCCCTGCCTGTCCGCCGCGCTTCATCCGGTACCGCGGCTTCCTCTTCCATTTCGCGTCCTCCCGGTGCGGACGCACAGGATTCGTTCGCTCTTCACCAGGATGTGCCATGAGTGACGCGAAGGCGCGGCGGATGCGGCGACAAGGCCGGTAACAAGCGCAACCTTCGCCCCCAGTGGGACGTCTCACCTGATATCAGGCAGATGCCAGCCCGGGGGTCGAAAATGCTACGAACCAGAACGATCTGCGCGACTCTTGTGCTCGTCGGCGCCACGCTGGGGACCGCGGCGGTCCCGGCCGTCGCCACCCAGTCCGCACCCATGAGCGCGACGGCCTGCCCCACCGGCTGGGGCAGCCTCCCCAAGACCGACACCACCCCCACCACCACACCGGTGCGGGACGTCAGGACCGGGCGGCACTCCTGCTACGACCGGATGGTCGTCGACCTGCCCGGCGCGGGCCGCGACGTCGGGTACTCCGTCCGCTACGTCGACCGTCTCCACCAGGACGGTTCCGGCCGGCACATCCCGGTCGCCGGCGGCGCCGTCCTCGAGGTGCGCGTGGCCGCACCCGCCTACGACCCCGAGACGGGCGCTGCCACCTATCCCGCACGCGCCGGACGTCCGCTGCCGGGCGTCGACCTCGCCGGGTACCGCACCTTCCGGGACGCCCGGTTCGCCGGCAGCTTCGAGGGCGACACCCAGATCGGCCTCGGTGTCCGGGCCCGCCTGCCCTTCCGGGTGCTGCAGCTGACCGACCGCGTCGTGATCGACGTGGCCCACAACTGGACCGGCGCCCGCTGAGCCGGCCCCCGGTGCCGCACGGGCGCCCGGCCCTCCGGGGCGGGCGCCCGTCGGCGCGTCCGGGAGCGTTCGGTGCCGGTGCGCTCAGCCGGGTGGTGCTCCGGTCTCGCAGATCTGGCGGGCCACCTCGCGGAGCTTGGTGTTGGTGCGCTGCGAGTGGACGCGCAGGATCTCGAAGGCCCGGTCCTCGCTGATGTGATGGCGGCCCATGAGGATGCCCATCGCCTCGCCGATCAGATGCCGGGTGGCGATGGCCTCCTGCAACTGCGCGTCGGACCGGGC
Organism: Streptomyces thermocarboxydovorans; assembly: GCF_039524635.1. Taxonomy (NCBI): domain Bacteria; kingdom Bacillati; phylum Actinomycetota; class Actinomycetes; order Kitasatosporales; family Streptomycetaceae; genus Streptomyces; species Streptomyces thermocarboxydovorans. The sequence goes on from NZ_BAAAGU010000012.1 coordinate 68,938, forward strand.
GGTGGCGAAGGCGACCGCCGCGTGCGAGGCCAGCAGCCAGCCCGCGGTCTCGCTGTCCCCGGTGAACATGCCGGGCTTGCGGGAGTACATGTTGAGCGCGCCCAGCTCCTCCTCCCGCGTGTACAGCAGGAACCCCATCATGCTGCCCACGCCCAGCTCCCTGCCCTGCGGCACGAAAACCGGCCACCGGTCGTCGCCCGTCGTGAAGTCGACGATGCGGAACACCTGCTCACCGATCTCCGGCCGGGCCACGTCGAAGCAGGGCCCCTCCCGCAGCCGTTCCTGGAGGCGGTCGCTCTCGGCGACCATCTCGTCCGTCGGCGCCAGCGACCGCACCCGGCGGCCCTGGAGCACCAGGATGCCGGCGGCGTCGCAGCCGTCCACCAGGTCCACCGCCGAGCCGGTGATCTGCTTCAGCGTGTCGTCGAGGGTGTGCTCGGCCAGCAGGTCACGCGCCAGGGATGCCATCTGCTGTGCGAAACCCCGCCAGTCCACGGTCCGCCTCCCCGGCCGATCCGGTCCGTCTCCCCGTCCCATGGTGGCACGCCCGGAGATCGCTCACCCGCCCCCGCGTGAGGTTTGAGCTGCGCCTCGGCCCGGACATTCGGTAGCAGCGGTCCGCGCTCGCCGCGGCCACGAGTTCCCAACAGGGACGCACGTGCGTCGGGAGGTTCAACCGGCCGTCGATCAACGTTGAGAAGTCGCCCGCAAGCAGACGCTTCGGTCAGTGATCCAGCCGTGCCGGAAGAACCGGACCCGACGCACCCTACGCAGCCCCCGAAGATCCCGAAGGGCCAACTCCAGAGCCAAATGTCAGTGCCGGATGCCACCCTGCCGGTATGGACGAACTGGAGTTCATGCGGGGCCGGGTCTACGGGGCGGATCACGACGATCCCGGCCCGCGCGAGGGGCGCGCGTACGTCGAGCTGGTGGGCGGTCCGCTGGACGGCCTGCTGCTGGACGTCACCGATCTGACGCGGGCGGAACGCGAGGAGGGCGTCCGCCTGCGCACCGAGATAGGCCGCTACGGAGCGGGCGGCCGCGCCGTCTACGCACCGCGCGGCACCGGCGACCGGGTGTTCGAGTGGCGCGGCGACATCCCTTGAGCCCCCAGGCCGCGTAGCGGTGACAGGGGTGGGGCAGGTGTACGCGTAGAGGCACCAGGTGGGACAGCCGTACGCCCGGGGCATCACGCACGCCGGGGACGGAAGGAGCGTCACGCACGCCGGACGCACGCAGCGTCGCGCACGCCAGGAAGTGGGAAGTGCCACGCATGCCGGAACGCGGGAAGCGTCGCGCACGCCGGGACGCGGGAAGCGGAGGGAGCCATGGGACTCCTCTCGGACGGGGGCTCGGTGCTGCGCGACCGCATCGGCGGCGCGATCCTCACCCGCGTCGCCGGACCGGACGGCCGGCTCAACCGCGAGCGGATCCACGGCACACCAGGCCCGCGCTGGTTCGGAGCGGACCGGCCCGTGAGGCGGGTGCACGGCGACGCCTCCATGTTCATCGGCGGTCTGGCCGCCCTGCTGCTGCAGTCGCTCCACCCGCTGGCCATGGCCGCCGTCGCCGGCCACTCCGGCTTCCGCGGCGACCCCTGGGGACGGCTGCAGCGGACCAGCACCTTCCTCGCCGTGACCACCTACGGCACCGCCGACGCCGCCCAGCAGGCCGTCGAACGGGTCCGCGCCGTGCACCGCACGGTCCGCGGCATCACCTCCGACGGCCAGGAGTACCGGGCGGACGACCCCCGGCTGCTGTGCTGGGTGCACATCGCCGAGGTCGACTGCTTCCTCCGCGCCCACCAGCGGTACGGCGCACGCCCCCTGGACGACGCCGGCTGCGACGCCTACGTCGCCGACATGGCGCGGGTCGGCGCCGCACTCGGCGTCGTCGACCCGCCGGCCGACCGCGCCGGACTCGAGGAACGGCTGGCCGCCTACCGCGGTGAGCTGCGCGCCACCCCGGAGGCCCGCAGCACGGCACGCTTCCTGCTGCTCCACCCGCCCGTGCCGCTGATCGCCCGGCTGCCCTACGGCGTCCTGGCCGCCAACGCCGTGTCGCTGCTGCCCGCCTGGGCCACCCGCGCCCTGTGGGTGCCGCGCCTGCCCCCGGCCGAGGACGTGTGCGTACGACCGCTGGGCACCGCCGTCACCGCGGGCATCCGCTGGGTCCTGCCGCCGCGCGACGCCGCGTAGCGGGCGAGCGAGCGGTTCGCCGGGCCGCCTCCGGTTGACCTCCGCCACACGGGGCACTCAGTGCTGACCGGAGCCCCTTGAAGGACATTGGGAGGTCGTCGTGGCGGTCCGACATCGGCTGATCAGAACGAGCCCGCAGATCGTCTGGTCCGTCCTCGCGGACGGCAGCCGCTACGCCCAGTGGGTGGTGGGCACCGAGTCCACGGAACCCGGGCACGGCCACTGGCCCGACCTCGGATCGGCGATCCGCTACACGGTGCGCCTGGGCCCGGTGCAGCTGTCCAACACCACCGTCGTACGGCGCTGCGTCCACGGCGAGCAGCTGGAACTCGAGGCCCAGGCGGGGGCGCTCGGCACCGCGCGCATCGCGATCGAGCTGCGCCCCTGGGGCCACCACTGCCTCGTCATCGTGGACGAGCACCCGCTGCACGGCGTCGGCGGCACCCTGCACAACGTGGCCGTGGACGCCTTCATCCAGCTGCGCCACCGGGCCATGCTGGCCCGGCTCGCCGAGCTGTGCGAGGAGGTGGCCGCCGAGGAGGAACGCCGCCGTCCGCTCGGACAGGTGGTGCCGGACCCGGGAGAGGGAGCCGCCCGTGCCTGACGCCGTGGTGATCGGGGCAGGCCCCAACGGGCTGGTGGCGGCGAACCTCCTCGCCGACGCCGGCTGGAGCGTGCTCGTGCTGGAGGAGCAGCCCGAGCCCGGCGGAGCGGTACGCCACGACCGGGGCGTCGACCCCGACTTCGTCAGCGATCTGTGCAGCTCCTTCTACCCGCTCGCCGCGGCCTCCCCGGTCCTCACCGCGATGCGCCTCGAGGACCACGGCCTGCGCTGGAGCCACGCCCCGCACGTCCTCGCCCACCCGCTGACCGACGGCCGCTGCGTGGTGCTCGACCGCCGCATCGACGTCACCGCCGCGTCCCTGGAGGCCTTCGCACCGGGCGACGGGGCCGCCTGGCGCGAGCTGTACCGGATGTGGCAGCACCTGCGGCCCTATGTGATCGACGCGCTGTTCACCCCGTTCCCGCCCGTGCGCCCCGCCGCCCGGCTGGCCCTCCGGCTGCGCGCCGCCGGCGGGCTGCGGGTGGCGCGCACCCTGGTGCTGCCGGTCCGCCGGATGGGGGAGGAGGAGTTCCGCGGCGAGGGCGGCGGACTGCTGCTGGCCGGCAACGCCCTCCACGCCGACCTCGCCCCCGAGGCGGCGGGCAGCGGCGGCTTCGGCTGGCTGATGGCCATGCTCGGGCAGACCTTCGGCTTCCCCGTGCCGGCCGGCGGCTCCGGCGCCCTCACCGAGGCCCTGGTCCGCCGGCTGCGCTCCCGCGGCGGCGAACTGCGCTGCGGGCAGCGCGTCACCCGCGTCCTGGTGCGCGACGGACGGGCCCGCGGGGTACGCAGCGCCTCCGGCGACACCGTCACCGCCCGGCGGGCCGTCCTGGCCGACGTCTCCGTGCCCGCCCTGTACGGGCAGCTCGTCGCGCCCGAGCACCTGCCGGGCCGGCTCCTCGACGACCTGCGGCGCTTCCAGTGGGACTTCGCCACCTTCAAGGTGGACTGGGCGCTCGACGGGCCGGTGCCCTGGAAGGCCGAGCAGGCCGCGGGCGCCGGCACCGTCCACCTCGCCGACGGCATCGACGAACTCACCCGCTTCTCCGCCCAGATCGCCATGCGGCAGGTGCCCGACCGCCCCTTCTGCCTGTTCGGCCAGATGACCACCGCCGACCCGTCCCGCTCACCCGAGGGCACCGAGTCGGCGTGGGCCTACACCCATGTGCCCCACGACATCACCGGCGACGCCGGCGACGAGGGACTCACCGGAACCTGGGACGCCGAGGAGCGGGAGACCATGGCCGACCGCGTCGAGCGCCAGGTCGAGCGGTTCGCACCCGGCTTCCGCTCCCGGATCCGGGCCCGCCGCATCCTCTCGCCGCCGGATCTGCAGGCCCTCGACCGCAATCTGCACGGCGGTGCCCTCAACGGCGGCACCACCGCCATGCACCAGCAGCTCCTCTTCCGCCCGGTCCCCGGCACCGGCCGCCCCGAGACCCCGGTGAAGGGCCTGTACCTGGCCTCCGCCGGAGCCCACCCGGGCGGCGGCGTGCACGGCGCCGCCGGCGCCAACGCCGCACGCGCCGCGCTGCGCCGCCGCCTCGCACCGGGACTGCCGCAGGCGCAGCGCCTGCTGACCCGGCGGTCCGGCGAGCGCGACTGACGACGACCGAACGCACACGCGACTGACGACCACCGAACACGAGGGGACGGACGACCGCATGCGACAGACGGAGGCGAGACGATGACCGGTCACGACGGCGACGGCCCCGACCGCGCCCATCAGCGTCCCGAGGGGGTCAGCGACGAGACGGTGGAGGCCCTCGGATCCCTGTCCAAGGCGCTGGAGACCGTCGAGCGCGCCCGCGGGCACCTCTACAGCTTCCACCAGCTCACCGGCACCGCCGACCTCGAACTCGACCGCACCGTCGAGCTGCTGCGCAAGGCCGGCCACCCCGAGTGGGCGGAGACGGTGCGCACCCAGGTGCTGGGCCGCAACGTGATCCCCGGGCACTGGACGTTCCAGATCGTCGAGGCCTACGACAGCACCTACTACCAGCCTTTCCGCGAGCTGGAACGAGCCGCCGTCGAGGAACTGGCCGAGGGCCGCGACCATCTCTACGAGGCCGAGATGAAGGAGGCCCGCCGCACCGCCGGCCACCCCGACCACACCGCCCGGCCGGCCACCACTCCCGCCGACCGCACCGGCACCCAGGAACGGTAGGACCATGAAGGCACCGCTGGCGGGCCCGAACCCGCTGCTGGACCGCACCGTGGTGGTGACCGGCGCAGCCCGGGGCATCGGGGCCGCCGTGGCCCGGGACCTGGCCGGACGCGGCGCCCGGCTCGCCCTGCTCGGCCACGAACCGGACGAACTGCGGGCCCTCGCGGCCGGACTGCCCACCCCGGCACTCGCCCACGAGGTGGACGTCACCGACCAGGCCGCGATGGAGCGGGCCGCCGCCCTGGTACGGGAGCGGCTCGGCGCGCCCTCCGCCGTGGTGGCCAACGCGGGCGTCGCCGAGGGCGCACCCTTCGCCGACTCCGACCTCGCCGCATGGCGCCGCATCATCGACGTCAACCTCAACGGCAGCGCGGTGACCGCCCGCACCTTCCTGCCCGACCTGTTCGACACCCGCGGCTACTACCTCCAGGTCGCCTCGCTAGCCTCCTTCGGCGCCGCGCCCATGATGAGCGCCTACTGCGCCTCCAAGTCCGGCGTGGAGGCCTTCGCACACAGCCTGCGCGCCGAAGTGGCCCACCGGGGCGTCGCCGTGGGCATCGGCTACCTCAACTGGACCGACACCGGGATGATCCGCGACGGCGACCGCTACCCGGTGCTCCGCGAGCTGCGCGGCCACATGCCGCCCCCGGCCCGCCGCGTCCACCCGGCCGAACTGGTCGCCGCACGGCTGGCGTCGGCGGTCGAGCGCCGCAGCACCGCCGTCTACATCCCCCGCTGGCTGCGCCTGGTGCAGGCGACCCGTGCGGCCCTGCCGCCGCTGGTGCTGCGGGTGTCCCGCCGCGCGCTGGCCCGCCTGGAGCCGGAGGAGCCGCTGCGCCCCACCGGCGCCCTGGGCGCCGGCGGGCAGGCCGACCGGGCCGCCGCCGGCCGGAGCGGATGACGGCTCTCGCATTTCCTATTGGGCCCCGGAGTGCGGGCGGTCCGGCCGGCGGCCGTCCACCACCGTGCCGGGGCTGGCGGCCGTTCACCGCCCTTCCGGGCCGATGGCCGTTCCCCACGTGCCGGACCCCGCGGCCGTCCACCACCCTCCTGGGGCCGGCGGCCGTTGCCCCACGTGCCGGGACCGGCGGCCGTCCACCACCGTGCCCGGCCGGCGGCCGTCCACCACCGTGCCCGGCCGGCGGCCGTTCCCCACATGCAGGGGCCCGCGGCCCTTCACCACTGTGCCGGGCCGTCCGCCCGGCCGGTGTCAGTGGCGCTTGCCGCGGAGCTTGTCCAGCAGCTTCTGCGCCTGATCACGGCGCTTCGGGTCGGCCGCCGCGCGACGCACCTGCTCGGCCGCGCGCCGGCCCTGGGGGCTCTGCGCGAACTGCTTGATCCGGTCCATCATGCTCGCCATAGGGGGCTCCTCTCCTCGCACGGCCGGTGACCGTGCCCTGTGTCGTCCAGTGTCCTCGCACAGGGCCCCCTACCCCTCCCGGCGCGCCCGAGACCTCACACCGGGCCTCCGGCCGGATCCGGGGCGATCGCTCACCCTCCACATGCCGTCAACTCCGCCTGCTCAGGGCGTGATTGGGTGACCGTGCCCACACCCGCCCCGCCACCTCCGCTGCGCCCGGCGGGTTTGCACCGGGAATCGCAGGCAAGTCGGTGTGCATGAGTGAACCGGACAAGAACTCGCAAGCGAAGAACCCCAAGGAGCGCACGGCCGCCAAGGCCCGCAGGGCCACCGACAAGGCGACCGCCCCGGCCGGGCAGGCGGCGAAGGACACCGGCGCCAAGGCCACTGACACCGCGTCAGCGGCAGTGACCGGCACCCGGCGCGCCGCCCAGGCCGCCGAGGGCGCCGCGCAGAGCGCGGTGAAGGGGGCCGAGGCGGGCCGCCGCGTGGTCGTCGCCACCTCCGGCCAGGTCGCCGCCGGTGCCAAGACCGCCTGGACCGTGATCGCCAATCGCAAGCTCGTCGCCGCCGGCGTCGGTGCCGGACTCACCGCGCTGAGCGCCGCCTCGTACGCGGTCGGCCGCCGCGCGGAACGCCATGCGCACGGTCCTCTCACCAGGTGGACCGGCGGACGCATCTGACCGACGGCCACGACCGCCGACGGCACCGGCGGCACCCCGCCGGCACGGCGCCAGGGGCCCGCTCGCGCGAAACGTCCCTGACAAGGAAAGATGTCTCCGCAGGAGAAGTACCGACCCATGCGGAGGAGTGGGCACATGCAGCACGAGCGAGCGGGCGGCCCGGCCGGCCCCGAGGATCTCGTCGACGTCGCTCGGCTGGTCACGGCGTACTACGCCTTGCACCCCGACCCGGAGGACGCCGGCCAGCGCGTCACCTTCGGGACGTCGGGACACCGTGGCTCGTCCCTGGCGGCCGCGTTCAACGAGGACCACATCGCGGCGACCAGCCAGGCCATCTGTGAGTACCGCGCCGAGCAGGGCATCGACGGCCCGCTGTTCCTCGGCGCCGACACCCACGCGCTGTCCGAGCCCGCCAGGGTGACCGCGCTGGAGGTGTTCGCCGCCAACGGCGTCACGGTGCTCATCGACGAGGCCGACGGCTACACGCCCACCCCGGCGGTCTCGCACGCGATCCTCACCCACAACCGCGGCCGCACCTCGGGCCTCGCGGACGGCGTGGTCGTCACCCCGTCCCACAACCCGCCCGCGGACGGAGGGTTCAAGTACAACCCGCCGAGCGGCGGACCCGCGGGCTCGGACGCCACCTCCTGGATCCAGGACCGCGCCAACGACATCATCCGCGGCGGCCTGAAGGACGTCCGCCGCATCCCCTACGCCCGCGCGCTCACCGCCGGGACCACCGGCCGCTACGACTTCCTCGGCCGCTACGTCGACGATCTGCCGAGCGTGCTCGACCTGGACGCGATCCGCGCGGCCGGCGTGCGCATCGGCGCCGACCCGCTGGGCGGCGCGTCCGTCGCCTACTGGGGCCGGATCGCCGAGCAGCACCGCATCGACCTCACCGTGGTCAACCCGCTCACCGACCCCACCTGGCGGTTCATGACGCTGGACTGGGACGGCAAGATCCGCATGGACTGCTCCTCCCCGCACGCCATGGCCTCGCTCATCGGGCAGCGCGACCGCTTCCAGATCGCCACCGGCAACGACGCCGACGCCGACCGGCACGGCATCGTCACCCCGGACGCCGGCCTGATGAACCCCAACCACTACCTCGCCACGGCCATCAACTACCTCTACGCCCACCGCGAGCAGTGGCCGGATGCGGCCGGCATCGGCAAGACCCTGGTCTCCTCCGCGATGATCGACCGGGTCGCCGCCGACCTGGGACGCCGGCTCGTCGAGGTGCCCGTCGGGTTCAAGTGGTTCGTGGACGGACTGATGGACGGCTCCCTCGGCTTCGGCGGCGAGGAGTCCGCCGGCGCGTCCTTCCTGCGCCGCGACGGCTCGGTGTGGACCACCGACAAGGACGGCATCATCCTCGCCCTGCTCGCCTCCGAGATCACCGCCGTCACCGGCAAGACCCCCTCGGAGCACTACGCCGCCCTCACCGCCCGCTTCGGCTCTCCCGCCTACGAGCGCATCGACGCCCCCGCCACCCGGGAGGAGAAGGCCAGGCTCGCCAAGCTGTCGCCCGCCCAGGTCACCGCCGGCACCCTCGCCGGCGACCCGGTCACCTCGGTGCTCACCGAGGCCCCCGGCAACGGCGCGTCCATCGGCGGCATCAAGGTCACCACCGGCAGCGCCTGGTTCGCGGCCCGCCCCTCGGGCACCGAGGACGTCTACAAGATCTACGCCGAGTCGTTCCGCGGCGCCGACCACCTGCGCCAGGTGCAGGAGGAGGCCAAGTCCGTGGTCCTCGCCGCGCTGGGCGGCTGAGCCACCACCGGGCAGGCCGGCCGGCGCCGTCGGGCGGACGGCGTCAACCGGCCTGCACCGCGGACGTGGTGGGCGCGGACGGCGACGGGGCGAGGGAGTCCTTCGGCCGGGAGGTGGCCGCCGGCAGTTCCGCGGGCATCTCCTCCGACTGCTGCAGCACCGTGTCGCCGGGGCCCTGCGGCGTGCCGTCCGCCGTGGTGGCCAGCCGCGACCAGGCCATCAGCACCAGCGCGATCGCGGCGGCCGTACCGGCGAACCGGCCGATGCGGCGCAGCCGGGCACGGCCGTCCAGATGCCGCCAGGCCGGAGCGTCCCACGGGTCGTCGGGACGCCACATCTCACCGACGGCATCCCCGGCTGTCCGGCCGGAGCCGCCGGCACGCGGGGGCCGGGTGCGCTGTCCCTCCGCCCGCTGACGCGCGGAGGGTTCCCTGGGCGCCGAGGCCCGGATGGCGCGTTCGTCGTCGTCGAGGAACCGCTGCCAGACGTCCTCCGGCAGCAAGGGGCCGCCGCCTGGCAGTTCAGGCGTGCCGCCCTCCTCCGGCCGCTGCGCGGTCACGTCCGTTCCTTCCCCTCTCGTGCCGGTGTTCGTCAGGATCATGGCACAGTGCCGAGATGCCGGACCACAGCGCCCGCCCCCGTCCTCCTGTGCGGCCGGTGTCCCTTACGAGTGGCGGACGCCTGTCCCTTACGAGTGGCGGACGTCCGTCCCTTACGAGTGGCTGACGTCGCACCCGGCTTCGCTTCGCACCACGGGTCCCGCGTGCCACTGTGGTCACGTCACAGGCACCGCGGCACACGAAGAAGCGGCTGCCGCGGACGGGCGCCCCGGACAGACCACTGTCCGGGGCGTCGTGCTGCGGCGGCCCGGGGACACCACCGGACGACACCACCGGACACCGGCCTCGATTCCATAAAGGTGCCCCGCGCTTCCGGTCGGGGGAGCGGGATCTTTGCATAGTCTCAAGATGGGAGGGGTGTCTGCGGAGGAAAGGGACGGCTCTCGAGCGCCCGGACACCGCTGGAGCAGCAATGACCGACAAGAATCCGTCACGGAGCCAGAAGGCCCTGTCCTGGATGCCGCTCGCGGTGATGGCGGTGATCGCGGTCATGGACGTGTCGGCCGGTCCCGGCGTCGGGCTGCTGCCGCTGGTCTCGCTCGGACCCGCCTTCGCCGGACTCGTCGGCGGCTGGCGCCGCACCGCCCTGATCGGCGTGCTGGCCCTGCTGCTGTGCGTCGCACTGGGCCTGTACAACGGGCTGTTCGCCGAACGGCGCGGCTATACCGCCATGGCCTCGGTCGCCGGTGTCACCGGAGTCGGCATCGCCGCGGCGGTGATGCGCTCCCGCCGGGAGGCGGAGCTGGCCAGTGTGCGGTCCATCGCGGAGGTCGCTCAGCGGGTGCTGCTGCGCCCGGTGCCGCTGACCGCCGGCCCGCTCCAGCTGGCGGTGTCCTACACCTCGGCCGTCGCCGAGGCCCGTATCGGCGGCGACCTGTACGAGGTGGTCGCCTCTCCGCACGGTGTGCGGGTCATCGTCGGCGATGTGCAGGGCAAGGGCCTGGCCGCAGTGGAGACCGCCGCCGTGGTCCTCGGCGCCTTCCGGGAGGCCGCCTACGACGAGCCCGATCTCGTCGGCCTCGGCGAGCGGGTGGAACGCAGCGTCGCCCGCGAACTGCAGGGAGAGCGGTTCGTCACCGCGATCCTCGCCGAGATCCGGGGCGACCAGGAGGTCGTCCTCCTCAACTACGGCCACCCCGCCCCCCTGCTGGTACGGCGGGACGGCAGCGCGGAGTTCCCCGAACCGCCCGCGTACGCGCTGCCGCTCGGCCTGTCCGCGCACGGTGCCGACGGCCCCCGCCCCTACCGGGTCACCTTCACACCGGGCGAGCAGCTGCTGCTGTACACCGACGGTGTCACCGAGGCCCGCGACCAGGACGGCCGGTTCTATCCGCTGGCCGAGCGCACCCGGTTGCTCAAGGATCCCGACGTGCACCGCGCCCTGGAGGCGCTGCGCGAGGACCTCGTCCAGCACGCGGGCGGCCCGCCCGGCGACGACGCCGCGATGCTCCTGCTGCGCTACCACGCCCACGGCACCGGCGACACGGGCCAGGACACCGGCCCCGCCCGCTGACCGGACCGGCGACCTGAGGACCCGCCCGGCGAACCGGCAGGCGACCCGAGCGGGGCCGGGGCGCAGCGGAGCGGTACAAAGAAGGAATGGAGCCGCGCGAGAGCCCCGCCGGGGGCATGGATGACGCCGAAGCGGTGACGCGGGCGTTCCTCACCGCCTCGCGGCTGCTGGTCGCGGTGTCGGCGCGGTCGCTCGCGGCCGTCGAGGAACGGGTGACGCTGCCGCAGTTCCGCATGCTGATGGTGCTCCACACCCGCGGCGACACCAAGCTCGTGGCGCTCGCCGAACAGCTCCAGGTCGCCCCGTCCACCGCGATGCGCATGGTCGACCGGCTGATCGCCGCCGGACTCGCCGACCGGCAGACCAACCCCGCCAACCGCCGCGAGACCCTGCTGAGCCTCACCGAGGAGGGCCGCCGCATCGTCGAGCACGTCACCGCGCGGCGCCGGGCGGAGATCGCCGCGATCGTGGCGCGCCTGGAGCCCGGCCAGCGCGCCGCCCTGATCGAGGCCCTCACCGCCTTCAACGAGGCCGGCGGCGAACCGCCCGTCTCCCAGGTGCACCCACTGGGCTGGCCCCTGACGCCGTAGCACCTGTTCGAGCAGGCCACTCTCACGGGACGGCGCCCACGGACGGTCCGGCCCCGGCGCCGTGCTAACTTCCCGTGCGGGCCGCGGCCGGCCCGGACCACCGGCGCCCGGCCCGCGACCGGCGTGTTCTGGCATGGAGGACGGTGACACCGGATGACGGCAGCAGGCGACGACACCCCCGGTCCGCCCTCCGGGGCAGATGACAGGAACCCTCGTCCGCCTTCCGGGCCGGACGGCGGGACCTTTGGCCCGCCCCCGGAGGACGAGCCGCTTCCGAAGATCCTGTGCGACACCGCCGCCCTGGCGTCCCTCGACGACGCCCCCGCCGGTGCGCTCTGGCGGCTCGCCGAGTCCGGCCGTCAGCTCGACGCCAACGTCGTCCATCTGCCGCCCGGACAGCAGGTCGGCGCCCACCGCGAGCCCGACCTCGACGTGCTGCACCTCGTCCTCGCCGGCAGCGGCACACTCACCGCCCCCGACGGCACCCGCACCCTGCAGCGGGGCACCCTCACCTGGCTCCCGCACGGCTCCACCCGCAGCCTCACCGCGGGACCCGAGGGGCTGACGTATCTCACCGTCCACCGCCGCCGCCCCGGCATGCAGATCCGCAGGCCGGACTCCGGCGAGCCGGGCCGCCCGTGACTGTCGTCAGGAGGCCGCGGAGGCCTCTTCACGCGCCGGAACGGACCCGGTGCCGGGCGCGGTGTAGAAGACCGACGTGCCCTGCTTGCTGCGCTGGGCCTGGTTCCGGGCGACGAGGGCCTCAAGGGTGTTGCGCACCACCGTCGTCTTCACCGAACGGCCGGGGTGCGCCTGGCCGAGGGCGGTGGCGATCTCCGCCGCCGAACGCGGCTCCTGCTGCTCCGCCAGATGCTGCCGGACGAGGTCCACCAGCCGGGGACCCCCGGCCTTGGCCGCCGACTCCGTCCTGGAAGCCGCTTCCGTCTTGGCCTTCGCTTCCGCCTTGGACGTACGGGACTTGCGCGCGGGCTTCCTCGCGGCGGCCGGCGCGGCCGAGGACGCCCTCTTCGCACGCTTCTGCTTGCCGGCGCCCGCCTTGGCGCCGCTCTTCCTGCGGGGAGCGGGAACCTTCGCGCCCCGCGACTGCGGGTCCTGCCCGGCGGTCTGCCCGGAGCCGGCGGGCTCCTCGGACGTCTCGCCGCTCTCGCCGCCCCCGTCGGTCTCCGCCCGCTGCGCCGCCGACTCCAGCGCCTGACGCATGTTCACCAGGACGGCGTGGTCGCGCCGCAGCATGGCCAACTGCTCCTGCAGCGCGGCGATCTCCGCCGAGACGCGCTCCTGCTCCTTGACGTTGCGCTCCAGGTCACTGGCCACCTGTGCGGTGTACTGCGAGGTGAGGTCCGTGACGGAGGCCGCGTTGTCGGACATGACGGTGCCCCTTCTCGTAGGTTGCCTGGTGGCCAGTCATCGTACGGCCGTGCCACCTACGCGTTCCCCGCCCGCCGCCGGAACGCGGGGCCCGCGAACGCGCGCACGCAAGGGAGTTCACGGACGCGTCGCACCAGGCCCGGGCCCGGAACCCGGCACGCGACGGCCGCCTGCTCCACCCGGGGGACGAGCCGTGGCACGAACGGCCGAGGCGACGCGCCGCCGGAGGGGGCCGGGCCGGGGCGACGGGCGCGCAGATGGGGGACCTTGCCCGGACTCGCGCGCCGAGCGAGCGGGTTTCGCCGTCACCGAAGCCAGGCTGAGCGCATGGCTTCATCGACCGACCACCCGCACCGGGAGAGCCGCTCCTCCCGGCGTGACCCGTGGCCCGCCTCCCCCCGGCGCACCCCCCGCCTGCCGCGGCCGGCCGTGGCACTGCTGATGACCGTGGCGCTCACCGGCTGCGCGGCGCTCGCCGAGAACCCCGCACGGGACGGCCGCCCGCCCGCCTCACCTGCGGGCGCCGCCCCGGCCCACGGCGGCGGCCCCGCCACCCGCAGCGCCCCCTTTGCGCAGAGCCTGCTGTCTCCGCAGGGCGCCCCCGGCACGGCGAGCACCACCCAGGGCAGGGCGGAGACCCCCGCCGGAGCACCCGCGCAGCTGCCCGGTCTCGGCCCGCGCACCCGGGCCCAGATCCCCGGCAGCAGCCGCCAGGTCGTGGTGGTCACCGGCCGGGCCCGGGACGCCAACCGCTCCGAGGTCGTGCTGTACTCGCGCACACCGGCCGGATGGCGGGCGGGCACGCCCTGGCCGGCCCGCAACGCGCAGAAGGGCTGGACCGAGGACCACTCCCTCGGCGACCTGCGCTCGCCCATCGGCGTCTTCACCCTCACCGACGCCGGCGGACTGCTGCCCGACCCCGGCACCCGGCTGCCGTACTACCAGGACGAGGGGTTCCGCATCAGCGGTCCGGGGCTGGCGGGCGAGTCCCTGGAAGGGGCCTTCGACTACGTCATCGCCATCGACTACAACCGGGTGCCCGGTACCTCCCCGCTCGATCTGACGCGGCCGCTCGGCGAGGACAAGGGCGGCGGCATCTGGCTGCACGTCGACCACGAGGGGCCCACCCAGGGGTGCGTGAGCCTCTCCGAGAAGCACATGAAGGAGCTCCTGCGCGCGCTGGACCCGGCCCGCAACCCGGTGATCGTGATGGGTGACGCCCAGTCGCTGCAGAAGTGAGCAGCACCGTGCCGTACCGCGGCCCGGAGGCGGACGGCCCCGCCGTTCACAGCTCCTCGCCGCGCCGCCGGCCGTCCTCCTCCGGCGGGGCCCGGTTGGAGGCGGTCTCGCCGGCCGTCAGATGCTCCAGCACCTCCACCAGCTCCTGGCAGGCAAGCTCCACGGAACGCCGGAGATGCTGCTGCTCACTGATCATCGAGGACAGCAGCAGCGCGGTCAGGGCCGCCGCTCCGTTGAAGACCAGCAGGTTGATCATCACGTCCATCTGGTCCAGGACCGCGAACGGACCGGTGTGGTCCGTCGCCGCGATGGTCGCCATCACCGAGGCGTACAGCGCGCACAGCATGCTGCCGGCCAGCTGGAAGCGCAGCGCCGACCAGACGAGCAGCGGATAGATGGCGAACAGCATGCTCGAGCGGGCGTGGGTGGCCACCGGCACCAGAGCGGCGGTGACGGCCGCCAGGAGCAGGGCCTCCTTCCAGCGCGAGAGGTGCGCCAGCCAGTGCACGCGCCGGAGCAGGAGCAGCAGGGGAGTGACGATCAGGACGCCCATGGCGTCGCCGGCCCACCAGGCCAGCCACACCGACCAGAAGCTGTCCGGGGAGAGGCTGCGGTCCGCCAGCAGCAGCACCGCGCCGGTGGTGGAGCTGATCAGCATGGCGGCGAAGGCCCCGAGGAACACCAGCGCCAGACCGTCCCGCAGACGGGCCAGATCGGGATTGAAGCGCTGTCTGCGCAGGAGCAGGTACCCGCACACGGGGGCCGCGGTCTGGCCCGCGATCACGATCACCGACTGCGGCTGCGGGGTGGCGATCGACATCACGGCGAACAGCGCGCCGAGCGCGATGCCGGGGGAGCAGCGCAGGCCGAAGGTCAGCAGGGCGGCCAGCGCCACCCCGGTGGGCGGCCAGATCGGGCTGACCACGGAGCCCTCGACGACCAGGCCGCGCAGCAGCCCCAGCCGCCCGGCCACGTAGTAGCAGGCGGCGACCCCCAGGGTCTGGAGCACGAAGACGCCGGGTCCTCGCAGAGCCTCTCTAGCCACCGCACAAGCCGGCAGCGGCGCCGGGCCGGCCGCGCATCGGAGTGCGGCCGGTCGCGGAGCGGTGAAGGAGTCGGTCGCGCAGCCGCAGAGGGGCCGGCCGCGGAGCCGTGGAGGGGCCGGCTGCGGAGCTGGGGGGCGCGGAGAGGCGGAGGGGCGGAGGGGTCCTGTCGCGGAGTGGAGTCGAGCCGGAGCCCACGCCCGTCCGGGCGACCGGTTGACGCGAACCCTGCTGGAGTCGGCCGCCCATGCGGCAGTCTGTCCGCATGGAGCAGCATCAGATCATGCAGCATGCCGTCGGCATCCTGACCGAGGCGCTCGACATGCGGCGGCGTCTGAGGGAGGACCCGGAGGCCGACGTCACCAGCAACAGGGCAGTCGCCCAGCTGCTGGAGGAGATGCTGCCGCGCATCCAGCTGCCCGGGGACGCGAGCGCCCGCGAGGTGGCGGAGATCATCACCGCGGAGCTGGGGCCCGCCATCGTCCAGATCGCCTCCGCCCTCACCTTCGCCTTCGTGCAGCTCGCCGAGGTCCATGACGCGGGCCGCACCGACATGTCCTCCGCCGACGTCCTGCGGTCCATCGCGCTGCACTACGAGTCCGACGGCGGGCGGTGACCCCCGTCCGGCGCAGCAGCCCCTGAGTTTGTCACCGGGCGGACAATCCGCGGTCCCCGTCCGCGCACCCGCGGACGGATTCCGCGGCGCCGGCGTGATCCGGCCGTTCCCGTCTCTTGACTCCTTACGCACCGGTAGCGATCCTCGGCGAGTAATTTGCGCCGGTCATGACAAGACCGTGGTGGCGCCCCCGCCGACGGAGGGACGTGGGTAGTGAGGATCGCTCGGCTCCCGTATCGCGGACGGCGGCCCGTCGCCGTCGTGACGCTGCTCCTTCTCGTGCTGGCCGCGGCCCTCGCCCCGACCCCCGCTTCCGCGGCGGACGGCGACTGGTGGGAGCCGGTCGCGCGTCCCGCCCCCGACTCGCGGACCGGGGTCAGCGGCGAGCCGTTCAAGGGCACCGACGCCCGCGGCGAGGTGCGCGGATTCGTCGACGCGCACAACCACATCATGTCCAACGAGGCCTTCGGCGGGCGCCTGATCTGCGGCAAGGCGTTCTCCGAGCTGGGCATCGCCGAGGCGCTCAAGGACTGCCCCGAGCACTACCCCGACGGCTCGCTCGCCGTCTTCGACCTCATCACCAACGGCGGTGACGGCCGGCACGATCCGGTCGGCTGGCCCACCTTCAAGGACTGGCCGGCGCACGACTCCCTGACGCACCAGCAGAACTACTACGCCTGGATCGAGCGCGCCTGGCGCGGCGGCCAGCGCGTGCTGGTCAACGACCTGGTCACCAACGGCGTGATCTGCTCGATGTACTTCTTCAAGGACCGCAGCTGTGACGAGATGACCTCGATCCGCCTCCAGGCGAAGCTGACGTACGACATGCAGGCCTACATCGACCGCATGTACGGCGGCCCCGGAAAGGGCTGGTTCCGGATCGTCACCGACAGCGCCCAGGCCCGCGAGGTCGTCGAGCAGGGCAAGCTCGCCGTCGTCCTCGGTGTCGAGACGTCCGAACCGTTCGGCTGCAAGCAGATCCTCGACATCCCGCAGTGCAGCAAGGAGGACATCGACCGCGGCCTGGACGAGCTGTACGACCTCGGCGTGCGCAGCATGTTCCTGTGCCACAAGTTCGACAACGCGCTGTGCGGCGTCCGCTTCGACTCCGGGACCCTCGGCACGGCCATCAACGTCGGGCAGTTCCTGTCCACCGGCACGTTCTGGCGCACCGAGAAGTGCACCGGCCCGCAGCACGACAACCCCATCGGCCTGGCCTCCGCCCCGAACGCCGAGAAGAAGCTGCCCGCCGGGGTGGAGGTGCCCGGCTACTCCGCCGACGCGCAGTGCAATGTGCGCGGGCTCACCGGCCTCGGCGAGTACGCGGTGCGCGGCATGATGAAACGTCACATGATGCTCGAGATCGACCATATGAGCGTCAAGGCCGTCGGCCGGGTGCTGGACATCTTCGAGGCCGAGTCGTACCCCGGCGTGATCTCCTCGCACAGCTGGATGGACCAGAACTGGACCGAGCGGGTCTACGGCCTGGGCGGTTTCATCACCCAGTACATGAACGGCTCCGAGCACTTCATCGACGAGGCCGACCGCACCGAGGCACTGCGCGACAAGTACCAGGTGGGCTACGGCTTCGGCACCGACATGAACGGCGTCGGCGGCTGGCCGGCCCCGCGCGGCGAGGACGCGCCGAACCCCGTCACCTACCCCTTCCGCAGCGTCGACGGCGGCTCGGTCCTCGACCGGCAGACCACCGGCGAGCGCACCTGGGACCTCAACACCGACGGCGCCGCCCACTACGGCCTGGTGCCCGACTGGATCGAGGACATCCGCCGGGTCGGCGGGCAGCACGTGGTCGACGACCTGTTCCGGGGTGCCGAGTCCTACCTGGACACCTGGGGTGCCACCGAGCGGCACGCCACCGGCGCCAACCTCGCCAAGGGAGCGGCGGCGACGGCGAGTTCCACCGAGTGGAGCCTGTTCACCAGCTATGCGCCCGGCCGTGCCGTGGACGGCGACCGGGGCACCCGCTGGGCCAGCGACTGGAGCGACGGGCAGTGGCTGCGGATCGACCTCGGCGCCACCCGCCAGGTCGGCAGGGTCACCCTCGACTGGGAGCGCGCCTACGGCAAGGCGTACCGCATCCAGCTGTCCGCCGACGGCACCGACTGGCGGACCGTCTGGTCCACCACCTCCGGCGACGGCGGCCTGGACACCGCGCGGTTCACCCCGTCACAGGCCCGCCATCTGCGCATCCAGCTCCTGGAACGAGGCACCCAGTGGGGCTACTCGCTGCGGGAGGCCGGCGTCCACGCCGGATGACGATGCCGCGGCCGGCGTCCACGCCGGATGACAGCGCCGACCTCCCGCGGACCGGCTCACGCCGACTCCGTGACCTCCGCGAGGAGTTCGCGCACCGTCTCCAGGGCCCGCGCCCGGTCGGCCGGCACCAGGCCGATCCGGGTGCGGCGGTCCAGCAGGTCCGCGGCGTCGAGCGCGCCCTCGTGGCGCAGCGCCCACAGCAGCTCGGCGCCGGTGACCGGGTACGAGGGCAGCACCGGCTCGCGGAGCCGTTCGTCGCGCAGGCCGAGGGCGTGCACCGCCGGTGCCTCCGTGCCGTAGCGGCGCACCAGGCGGCGCGGCGCGGGCAGCGCGGCGAGGGTCCGCGGCGGCGCCGCGCCCACCAGCGGCAGCGAGGCGGTGACGGACCGTCCGGCGGGCAGCCGCCGTTCGCGCACCGCGGTGTCCACGGCGTCCTGGGCCATCCGCCGGTAGGTGGTGAGCTTGCCGCCCACTACGGTGACCACCCCGTCGGGGGAGGTGAGCACGGCGTGCCGCCGGGAGATGTCGGCGGTGCGCGGCGACGGGCCCGTGCCGCCGCCGGTGTCCAGCAGCGGGCGCAGCCCCGCGAACGCGCCCACCACGTCGTCCCGGCGGACCGGCGTGTCCAGCACCGAGCCCAGCACGTCGAGCAGGAAGCCGAGGTCGGACTCGGGGACCTCGGGCACATCGGGGATGCCGCCGTCCACCGGCTCGTCGGTCAGCCCGACATAGACCCGGCCGTCGTCCTGCGGCAGCACCAGCACGAAGCGGTTGCTCTCGCCGGGGATCGGGATGTGCAGCCCGGCGGGCAGCGGGCCGAGGCACTCGGGACGCACCACCAGATGGGTGCCGCGGGACGGGCGGATCCGGATGCCGTCGACGAGGCCGCCCGCCCACACACCGGTGGCGTTGATCACCGCACGGGCGCGGATCTCGCCCTCCTCGCCGGTGAGTTCGTCACGGACCCGGGCCCCGGAGCCGGTCAGGGCGAGTGCCCGCACCCGGGTCAGGATGCGCGCCCCGCGCGCGGCGGCGGTGCGGGCGACGGCGGTCACCAGGCGGGCGTCGTCGGTGAGCCGGCCGTCCCAGGACAGCAGGCCCCCGCGCAGCCCGTCCCCGCGCACGGCCGGGGCCAGGTGCCGGGTCTCGACCGCGGACAGCCGGCGCGGCGGCGGCAGCGTCGCCCGCGCGGTGCGGGCCGCCAGGCGCAGCGTGTCACCGGCGTGGAAACCGGCCCGCGCCAGCGCCGCCTGCGCGCGCGAGACCAGGGGGGTGAGCGGCAGCACGAACGGCTGAGCGCCCACCAGATGGGGTGCGGTGCGCTCCATCAGCACCCCGCGCTCCACCGCGCTCTCGTGGGCGACGTCGAGCTGTGCGGAGGCGAGATAGCGCAGCCCGCCGTGGATCAGCTTGCTGCTGAACCGGGAGGTGCCGAAGGCCAGATCGTGCGCGTCGATCGCGGCCACGCTCAGACCGCGCGCCGCGGCGTCCAGGGCGACCCCGGCACCGGTGGCGCCCAGGCCGACGACCAGGACGTCCATGGCGGGACCGCCCACCGTAGCGGTCAGTTCACGGGCGCGCCGTGCGGCGGACAGGGAGGAGGCGGCGGGCGGGCCACTGGCGGGCGTCATGGGGTGAGGGTCCTCTCCAGGATGTGGCGCAGCTCCGCGAGGAAGGCCTCTTCGCCGAGCTCGGGGTCGTCCTCGTCGGTCATGGTCCGCAGGGACAGGGCGTAGGACTGGACGATCAGCAGCACCGACCGGGCCTGCCGCTCGGCCGGGACGGCACGCACCGAACCGTCGTCGTGCCCCTCGCGCAGCACACCGGCCAGCAGCTCCAGCAGGGCCTCCTGGCTCGCTCCGCGCCGGTCAAGGACGTAGGGCAGCAGCAGCTCGGGGTCCACGTCGACGATCTTGCGGAAGAGCGGGTGCTCGCGGAACGCGCGCACCCCCGCCACCAGCCCGTCCACGATCAGCGCGCGGGTGGTCACCCCCGGCCGGCGCTCCGGCATGGCGCCGGTGGCCACCGCGATCCACTCCCGGGTCATCAGGTCCCCGACCAGCGACCGCACATCGGGCCATCTCCGGTACAGCGTCATCCGGGAGACCCCGGCGCGGCGGGCCACGTCGGTGAGCGTGGTGCGGCGTACTCCGACGGCCAGGACGGCGTCGCGCACCGCGTCCAGCACCGCGTCGTTGTCCGAGCCGTTGTGACGAATAGGCGTCATGTGTCACAGTGTAACGCCACGTGAGGCCGTCGGGCGACGGCATCGCTCATTTCGACGGTGAGGACGACAGTCATGGACATGCTGTGGAGCGGCTGGGGCGACCCGGCCAAGGCCACGCCGCTGCCCGGCACGGTGACCGGGCTGCTGCACGACCTGCTCGGCGTCAAGCCCCGCGAGGCCGCACCGCTCGCCCTCGAGGAGCTGACCGTCCCCGACTCCGACCTCCCCCCGGCCGCACACCGCGCCCTCGCCGGCGCCCTGGGCGGCGAGCAGCACGTGCGCACCGACCCGGAGACGCGCGTCCGGCACACCCGCGGCAAGTCCACCCCCGACCTGCTGCGCATCCGCGCCGGCGAACTCGACGACATCCCGGCGGCCGTGCTGCTGCCCGCCTCGCACGACGAGGTCGTCGCCGTCCTGCGGGCCTGCGCCGAACACCGCCTGCCGCTGGTCCCGTTCGGCGGCGGCACTTCCGTGGTCGGCGGCCTCGCCCCCGAGCGGCACGGCCCCTTCGTCGCCCTGGACCTCAGGCGGATGGACGCGCTGCTCGACCTCGACCCGGTCTCCCGCACCGCCACCCTGCAGCCAGGACTGCGCGCCCCGCGGGCCGAGGCGCTGCTCGCCGAGCACGGCTTCACCCTCGGCCACTTCCCCCAGTCCTTCGAGTGGGCCACCATCGGCGGCTTCGCCGCCACCCGCTCCAGCGGACAGGCCTCCGCCGGGTACGGCCGCTTCGACGAGATGGTCCTCTCCCTCACCCTCGCCACCCCTGAGGGCACCCTGGACACCGGCCGCGCCCCGCGCTCCGCCGCCGGCCCCGACCTGCGCCAGCTGATCCTCGGCTCGGAGGGAGCCTTCGGCATCATCACCTCGGTGACGGTGCGCATCCGGCCCGTCCCCGAGACCCGCGTCTACGAGGGCTGGCGCTTCGCCTCCTTCGACCAGGGCGCCACCGCACTACGTCGGCTCGCCCAGGACGGACCCCGCCCCACCGTGCTGCGCCTGTCCGACGAGACCGAGACCCTGGTCGGCCTCGCCCAGCCCGACGCGATCGGCTCCGGCGGCCTGCAGTCCGCCGGATGCACGGCCGTCGCCGGCTACGAGGGCACCGCCGAGGACACCGCCCACCGCAGGGAACGCGCCGCGGCCGTGCTGCGCGAGTGCGGCGGCACCCCGCTCGGCGAGGAGCCGGGCGAGCGCTGGGCGCACGGCCGCTACTCGGCCCCGTATCTGCGCGACTCGCTGCTCGACGCCGGGGCGTTCGCCGAGACGCTGGAGACGGCCACCTTCTGGTCCCGCATCCCCGAGCTGTACACCGCCGTCCGCGAC
Organism: Streptomyces thermocarboxydovorans; assembly: GCF_039524635.1. NCBI lineage: Bacteria > Bacillati > Actinomycetota > Actinomycetes > Kitasatosporales > Streptomycetaceae > Streptomyces > Streptomyces thermocarboxydovorans. The sequence continues at coordinate 90,569 of NZ_BAAAGU010000012.1, forward strand.
GCGCTCACCGGCACGCTCACCGAGGCCGGCACCCCGCCGCTGGTGATGTGCCACATCTCCCACGTCTACGAGAACGGCGCCTCGCTCTACTTCACCGTCGTCTCCGCCCAGGGCGAGGACCCGGTGGCCCACTGGACCCGGGCCAAGCATGCCGCCAGCGAGGCGATCCTCGCCGCCGGCGGCACCATCAGCCACCACCACGGGGTCGGCACCGACCACCGCGACTGGTACGTCCGCGAGGCCGGCCCCCTCGGCATCGGCGCCCTGCGCGCCGTGAAGAAGCGCCTCGACCCGGCCGGACTGCTCAACCCCGGCGTGCTGCTGCCCGCCGACTGAACCACCGACCGATCCACCGCCAGCCCCGTCACCCCACCTCGTCGGCCGCCCGGAGGCGCCCAGATGCGACAGTTCACCGCCGTCGTCAATCCCACCGCGGGCGGAGCCGGCTCAGCGGCCGCGCTGCTCGCCGTCGCCCGGCTGCTGCGGGAGGCCGGAGCCGGGCTGCGGACCGAGTACAGCCGCAGCCTCGACCACGCCCGGGAACTGGCCCGCGAGGCGGGGCAGCGGGGCGATGTCGTCCTCGCCGTGGGCGGCGACGGCATGGCCGGCGGCATCGGCGGCGCCCTCAGCGGAACCGGCGCCGTCCTCGGGCTCGTCCCGGCGGGCCGCGGCAACGACTTCGCCCGCGCCCTGGGGCTGCCGCACGACCCCGAGCCGCTCGCCCGCATCCTGCTGGAGAGTGAGCCGCGGCTCGTGGACACCATCGAGGTCAGCTCCGCCGTCCACGACCGCACCGCCGTGCTCGGCAGCGTCTACGCCGGCGTGGACGCGCTCGCCAACCGCCACGCCAACCGCTCGACCGTCCTGAAGGGCTCCGCCTCCTACTACGCGGGCGGCCTGCGCGCCGTCACCACCTGGCGGGCCGCCCGCTACACCGTCACCGTCGACGGCGAGGAGCACCGCTTCACCGGCTACACCGTGGTCGCCGCCAACTCCGGCTACTACGGCTCCGGCCGCGTCATCGCCCCCGACGCCCGGGTCGACGACGGCCTCCTCGACGTCGTGATGATCGAGGACGCCCCGAGGCGGCTCTTCTTCACCCTGATGAACGAGCTGAAGACCGGCGCCCACGTCCACCGGCCGCAGGTGCGGATCCTGCGCGGCCGCGAGATACGCATCGCCGCCGACCGCGACGTCCCCTACGGCGCCGACGGCGAGGTCGATGCCGTCCTCCCGGTCACGGCCCGGGTCCTGCCGGGGGCGCTGCGGGTGCTGTGCTGACACCACTGACCTGGGCTCGGGGCGGTGTCCGCACCGTACGCGCGCTCCCCGGGTGCCTTACGCGTCCTGGGCGCTGGAACCGTGGTAGCGCTGAGCCAGCCGGGCCAGCGCGACCGCGCCGAGGAGCAGGCCGAAGTCCCGCAGCGCCACGTCGTAGTAGCCGGAGTAGGTCAGCAGGTTGACGATGATGCCCGCCAGCCATCCGGCCACCAGCCAGCCGCCGAAGCGCGGCGCGAGCCCCACGACGACTCCGGCGACGATCTCGATCACACCCACCGCGTACATGGCGGCCTGGGCGCTGCCCGGCACGACGTCGTCGAGCCACGGCGCCAGATAGCCCGGCCAGTCCGTGAGCAGATTGGCGAACTTGTCGAGCCCGAACAGGATCGGCGCCACCGTGAAGCCGGTGCGCAGGATCACGAATGCCTGATAGCCGGGGTCGGCGAGGGAGGCCCGCCGGGCCGCGGCCGGGGTGCTGCTGGTCGTGGAAGCCATGATCGACTCCTTCTGCCGCATTGCGGTCTTCTATAGACAGCTCTCATTGACAATAGAAACCCTCCCACGTTCTTTAGTCAATGGCGATGGGTTTTACACTTGGCTGTGTGGACGACCAGACGGCACGGAACGACGCGGAAGCCGCGGCGGACGGCACCCAGGCGGCGCGCGAGGCGGAGGTCTCCGCCATCGCCGCCCTGGACGAGCCCACCCGCCGCAGGCTGTACGACTACGTGGTCCGCAGCCCCCGCCCCGTGGGCCGCGACGAGGCCGCCGCCGCACTCGGCCTGGCCCGGCAGACCGCCGCCTTCCATCTGGACCGGCTGGCCGACGAGTCGCTGCTCGACGTCGTCTACCAGCGCCGCAGCGGGCGCACCGGGCCCGGCGCCGGCCGGCCGGCGAAGCTCTACCGGCGCTCCGCCCGGCAGTTCACGGTCAGCCTCCCCGACCGCCGCTACGAACTCGCCGGACGCCTGCTCGCCCAGGCCGTGGAGGAGTCCGCCGCCACCGGCGAACCGGTCCGCGACGTCCTGCACCGCAGGGCGGAGGAGTGCGGGCAGCGGCTGGCGCGGGAGAGCGCAGAGCAGGAGGTCGTGCCGCTGCTCGACCGGTACGGCTTCGAACCCCGGCGCGAGGGCGAGGCCGTGGTCCTCGGCAACTGTCCCTTCCACGCGCTGGCCCGCACCCACACCGAGACGGTCTGCGGCATGAACCTGCACCTGCTGCGCGGCGTCCTCGACGGCATCGGCGCCACCGGCTACCGGGCGCGCCTGGCGCCCGAACCCGGCCGGTGCTGCGTCCGCCTGGACCCCGCCGCCTGAACGCCGTTCGTCTCTCGGGGCGAGCCGCGACCGGTGGCGCCCATGGCACCACCCTTTCCGGCTCCCGCGCCGATCCCGTTCCCCCTGCTTAGTCTGTTGCCAGGGGGCTCGCGGTGGATCACGCACCGGAAGGGCGGCGCCCGATGGACGACTACCCGCTGATCGAGAACCACGGCCTGATCGGCGATCTCCAGACGGCGGCGCTGGTGACCACCGGCGGCAGCATCGACTGGTTCTGCGCCCCGAGGTTCGACTCGCCCAGCGTGTTCGGCTCCCTCCTCGACAAGGACAGGGGCGGGCACTGCACCGTCCGGCCGCTGCACCAGACCTACGCGACCAAGCAGCTGTACCTGCCCGACACCGCCGTCCTGATCACCCGGTTCATGACCCAGGCCGGAGCCGGGGAAGTGATCGACTTCATGGCGGTCACCGGCACCTCCGTGACCGAACGCCACCGGCTGGTGCGCATGGTGCGCTGTGTGCGCGGCCGGATGATCTTCGAGGTGGTGGTGCAGCCGGGCTTCGACTACGGCCGCAAGCGGCACGCGATCAATCTCAGCGAGCACGGGGTCGTCTTCGCCTGCGAGGACGGTGCGAGCCTCACGGTGCACCCGATCCGTGAACCCGACGACGTACGGCTGCTGGACGCGGTGGCCGACCGGCAGGACGCCCTGCACTTCACCCTGACCCTGGAGGCGGGCCAGGAACGCGGCGCGGTCCTGGAGTGGGGCGCCGAGGGCCCGCCGAGGGAGCTGCGGCTGGCGGAGTACCGGCAGCTGTTCGACGACACGGTCGCCTACTGGCGTTCCTGGCTGCGGCACTCCACGTACACCGGGCGCTGGCGGGAGGCCGTGGAGCGCTCCGCGATCACCCTGAAGCTGATGACCTTCGCCCCGACCGGTGCCGTGGTGGCCGCCCCCACCGCCTCGCTTCCCGAACAGCTCGGCGGCGAGCGCAACTGGGACTACCGGTTCACCTGGATCCGGGACGCCTCCTTCTCCGTGTACGCCCTGCTCGGACTGGGCTTCACCGACGAGGCGAGGGCGTTCATCCGCTGGCTCGCCGACCGGGTGGCCGAACGCGCCGGGAAGCACGGCGACACCGGCCCGCTGAACGTCATGTACGCGGTGGACGGCTCCTCCGAGCTGGACGAGGTGGTGCTGCCGCACCTGGAGGGGTATGCGGGCTCCGCCCCGGTCCGCATCGGCAACGGCGCCGCCACCCAGCTCCAGCTGGACATCTACGGCGAGGCGCTGGACTCCATCCACTTCGCCCACCGGCACGGGCTCCGGGTGGACCACCGCGGATGGGGCGCGCTGCGGACCAACCTCGACTGGCTGGCCGGCCACTGGGACCAGGCCGAGGAGGGCCTGTGGGAGACCCGCGGCGGCCGCAAGGACTTCACCTACGGCCGGGTGATGTCCTGGGTGGCCTTCGACCGCGCCCTGCGCCTCGCCGAGTCCAACGGCCGCCCGGCCGAGGCCGAGCGGTGGCGCAGGGCACGCGACGCCTGCTACGAGCAGGTCATGTCCCGGGGCTGGCACGAGGGGCGCCGCGCCTTCGTGCAGCACTACGCCAGTGACGTACTGGACGCCTCGCTGCTGCGCATGGCGACGGTCGGGTTCCTCACCCCCGACGACCCCTGGTGGTCGTCGACCCTGAACGCGATGGAGGAGGAGCTGGTCAGCGACAGCCTGGTCTACCGCTACAACCCCGAGGCGTCGCCCGACGGACTGCGCGGCTCGGAGGGGACCTTCTCGCTGTGCACGTTCATGTACGTCGACGCCCTGGCACGGGCGGGACGGACCGACAAGGCGCGCCTGGTGTTCGAGAAGATGATGGGCTACGCCAACCACCTGGGCCTGTACTCGGAGGAGATCGCGCCCACGGGACGCCAACTGGGCAACTTCCCCCAGGCGTTCACCCACCTCGCCCTGATCGACGCGGCCATCACCCTTAATGCGATCCTCGACCGGGCGTCCTGACGCCTCGGTCCCCGAGACGGCGGCACGGGAGCCGCCGAGCGCGCACACGGCGTCACCGGCGGTGTCAGTGCCCTCCGGCACAATGCGCGGCAGACAAGATCGACACCGGCTGCGCCGGGTAGACGGTCCTGGTACCCGCCGCAGAGAGCCGCAGAGAAAGGCCACCGCGATGCAGTCACTCCCGGGCCCCACCCCTGGCCCCGCCGGCTCCCGCAGAGGACCGGCCGGCCCTCTGACTGCAGCGGCCGCGGACGTGCTGCGCATCCTCCACGACACCGGTGCGCCGGTGTTCCTCACCGTGCACGCGGACGGGCGCCGCCGGTACCGCTACTGGCAGTCCTTCGATCCCCGTACCGGCCGCGGCAGTTGCTACGTCGCCCTGCCGACCGCCGAGTGCGAGGCGCTGCTCGCCGCCGGCCGGATCACGCTCGGCGAGCCGGTCGTCGACCCGGCGCGGACCACCTACCGCGTCCGCCCCGTCCGGAAGCCCGCCGCCTCCGCACGCACCGTCCGCCCCCGCTCACCCCGGGCGCCCCGGTCGTCCCGGACGGCCGCCTGAGCCGCGCACCCACCGCCTCCGCCCGACGCCACGGCGAAGGTTTCAGACGTATATGGGTGTAGTGTCCCTATTCTGATGGTGGGTCGCCCAAAGAACGAGACCATATCTGGAACGGTTCGTACTCTGGAATTAATCGGGTCTAGGGCGATAGGTTCTGCCTCATGACCGCATCCCGGCTCACCACCGCCGAGGAGTTGCGCGGCGCGGGTCTGCGTGCGACGGCCGCCCGTGTCGCGCTGCTCGACGCCGTCCGCGAGGGCGACCACCTCGGAGTCGAGGCCATCGCCACCCAGGTGCGCGGACGCATAGGACATGTGTCCCTGCAGGCGGTGTACGAGGGGCTGAACGCGCTCACCGATGCCGGTCTGATACGCCGGATCGAGCCGGCCGGCAGCCCCGCGCGGTACGAGGGCCGCGTCGGGGACAACCATCACCACCTCGTGTGCCGGTCCTGCGGCCGTGTCGCCGACGTCGACTGCGCCGTCGGCAGCGCGCCGTGTCTGACCGTCTCCCAGGACCACGGCTTCTCCATCGACGAGGCTGAGGTCGTCTTCTGGGGCCTGTGCCCCGGCTGCAGCACTTCCCGCATGAGCTGAACTGCGCGAATCGTTTTCGCCCGGAAGGAATCCTGATGACCGAGAACCATGACGCGATCGTCACCGACGCGAAGGCGGAGGAGACAGGTGGCTGCCCGGTCGCGCACGGGCGCGCCCCCCACCCCACGCAGGGCGGCGGGAACCGCCAGTGGTGGCCGGACCGGCTCAACCTGAAGATCCTGGCCAAGAACCCGCCCGCCGCGAACCCGATGGGCGAGGACTTCGACTACGCCGCCGCGTTCCAGTCCCTGGACCTGCCGGCGGTCAAGCGTGACATCGCCGAGGTGCTGACCACCTCCCAGGACTGGTGGCCCGCCGACTTCGGCCACTACGGCCCGCTGATCATCCGTATGGCCTGGCACAGCGCCGGTACGTACCGGATCCACGACGGCCGCGGCGGCGCAGGTTCCGGCCAGCAGCGGTTCGCCCCGCTCAACAGCTGGCCGGACAACGCCAACCTCGACAAGGCCCGCCGCCTGCTGTGGCCGGTGAAGAAGAAGTACGGCCGCAACCTGTCGTGGGCCGACCTGATGATCCTCTCCGGCAACGTCGCCCTCGAGATGATGGGCTTCAAGACCTTCGGCTTCGCGGGCGGACGCGAGGACGTCTGGGAGCCCGAGGAGGACGTGTACTGGGGTCCCGAGACCTCCTGGCTCGACGACAAGCGCTACACCGGCGACCGCGAGCTGGAGGACCCGCTCGGCGCCGTCCAGATGGGTCTGATCTACGTCAACCCGGAGGGCCCGAACGGCAACCCGGACCCGATCGCCGCGGCCCGCGACATCCGTGAGACCTTCCGCCGGATGGCGATGAACGACGAGGAGACCGTCGCCCTCATCGCCGGCGGCCACACCTTCGGCAAGACCCACGGTGCCGGCCCCGCCGACCACGTCGGCCCCGACCCCGAGGCCGCGCCGATGGAGGAGCAGGGCCTGGGCTGGAAGAGCACCTACGGCACCGGCAAGGGCAAGGACGCCATCACCTCCGGCCTGGAGGTGACCTGGACGGAGACGCCCACCAAGTGGGACAACTCGTTCTTCAAGAACCTCTTCGAGTACGAGTACGAGCTCACGGAGTCCCCGGCCGGCGCCAAGCAGTGGGTCGCCAAGAACGCCGAGCCGATCGTCCCGGATGCGCACGACCCGTCCAAGAAGCACCTGCCGACGATGCTCACCACGGACCTGTCGCTGCGCTTCGACCCGATCTACGAGCCGATCTCGCGCCGCTTCTACGAGAACCCGGACGAGTTCGCGGACGCCTTCGCCCGCGCCTGGTACAAGCTGACCCACCGCGACATGGGCCCGAAGGTGCGCTACCTCGGCCCGGAGGTGCCCGAGGAGACCCTGCTGTGGCAGGACCCGCTGCCGGAGTGGGAGGGCGAGGTCATCAACTCCGATGACATCGCGGCCCTCAAGAGCAAGCTGCTCGACTCGGGTCTGACCATCTCCCAGCTGGTCACCACCGCCTGGGCGTCGGCCTCCACCTTCCGCGGCAGCGACAAGCGGGGCGGCGCCAACGGTGCCCGCATCCGCCTGGAGCCGCAGCGCAACTGGGAGGTCAACGACCCCGACCAGCTCGCGGTCGTGCTGCGCACCCTGGAGAACGTCCAGCAGGACTGGAACGCCGGGGCGGCGCGGAAGGTGTCCCTCGCCGACCTGATCGTCCTCGGTGGCTGCGCCGCGATCGAGCGGGCCGCCAAGGACGCCGGGTTCGACATCCAGGTGCCGTTCACCCCGGGCCGGGTCGACGCCACCGAGGAGCACACCGACGCGGAGTCCTTCGCCGCTCTGGAGCCGCGCGCCGACGGCTTCCGCAACTACCTGGGCAAGGGCAACCGGCTGACCGCCGAGTACCTGCTGCTCGACCGGGCCAACCTGCTCACCCTGAGCGCCCCCGAGATGACGGTCCTGGTCGGCGGCCTGCGGGTGCTGGGCGCCAACCACCAGCAGTCGCAGCTGGGCGTCTTCACCAAGACCCCGGGCGCGCTGACCAACGACTTCTTCGTCAACCTGCTCGACCTGGGCACGACGTGGAAGGCGACCTCCGAGGACCAGACCACCTTCGAGGGCCGTGACGCGGCCACCGGCGAGGTCAAGTGGGCGGGCAGCCGCGCCGACCTCGTCTTCGGCTCGAACTCCGAGCTGCGGGCGCTCGCCGAGGTCTACGCCTGCGACGACGCCAAGGAGAAGTTCGTGACGGACTTCGTCAAGGCGTGGGACAAGGTGATGAACCTCGACCGGTTCGACCTGGCCGACCGCCGCGCCTGATCCCCGCTCCACCGGAAGCGTCCGGGACGGCTCACGGGAGCCGTCCCGGACGCTTCGCGCGTCACCGGCCCTTCCGGCCGGTCAACGGGCGTACACGCGGCCGTCCTTGACCAGGTAGTGCACCGGGTCGGAGCAGCCGATGGACGGCGTGATCAGCAGGCTCACCGTCAGCGGCGCGGGCTCGGTGCTCGCCGTCGAGAACCGGCAGACGGCTCCCTTGCCGGTGAGCGGATACCAGAACCAGCCGTCCACCTCGCCCACGGTCACCCGGTCCGACTCCTCCCAGGAGCCGTCGGACTTCTGGAAGACCTGCAGCCGCACGGAGGCGGCGTACGGGTCCTCGGCGGACCGGAGCGCGGTGAGGGTGATCTTGTAGCCGTCGCCCAGCACGGACCGGGCGATCTGCTGCCGCTCCGTCTTCTGCGCGGACTTCTGCGACTGCGGTGCGGCACTGTCGGCACCGGCGGCACCGGCACCGGCGGCACCGAGCCCCGCGGCCAGACAGAGGGTGAGTGCCGCGGCGGCGCCACGGCGAGTGCGCGAACGGGTCGAGCTCATGAGGGTCCCCCGTCGGACGAGTCGAAATGATCGCTTTGCTGCTGAAGGTCGTGTTGCTCCATTTTCACTCAGAATGACCCTTCGCGCGGCTCGATGGTTGTACCCGTACGGCCCAGGGGAAGACTCGCGGCCGAAACACGAAACACCGAAACACCCACCACCATCGGCCGCCGGCGTGCGGGATCGGGGGAGACAGTGGCCACGAACGCGACAGCGACGAGGGACAGGACGTGGAAGACGGGTACGCATCGGCGCCCCGTCCCCGGCGCGGCCCTCGCGGTACTGGCCGCCCTGACCCTGGCCGTGGCCGGTTGCGGCGGCCCGGACGAGAAGAACGCCGAGCCCTCCGACGCCCGCGGAGCATCCACCCCGGCCGCCTCGGCCTCGCCGTCCGGCGGCCGGGACGGCACCGCCGCCGGACCTGCGGTGACGGCGGCCGACGGGGACGACACGGGGGCCTGCTCGGACGGCGACTGCGAGATCACCGTGTCGGAACCGGTGACGATCCGCTTCCCGGCCCCGGGTGGCGGGCGGGCGACCCTGACCGTGACCGGGGTCGGCCCGGACGAGATCCAGTACAGCGTGAAGTCGGGCGGCAGCCGGTCCGAGGCCGGCGCCGGCGGCCCCGGCCAGGGCTGCATCACGGTCCTGCGCTCCCACGGCTCCGGCAACTCCTGCGGCCGGCTGGGCGATTCGGAACCGCCCGCCGCCCAGCCCGACGCCGTCGTCATCCAGGCGGCCACGGGCCGGAACGGCACGGTCCTCCTGCAGATCGTGTCCCGCTGACCCCCTCACGGCTGCCGCCGCCCGCAGTCGGATCCACGGCATCCGGGGTCATGCACCGCCGGGCTCCCGGCCGCACGCATCACCGGGCTCCCGGCCGCATGCGCCGCCGGGAGCCCTCGTCGTGCCGTTGGTGGATCAGATGCCGCAGCTGGAGGCCGACCAGAACTGGCTGCTGCGGTGGTCGACATGGGTGTGGTCGTTGTGGCCCGGGTAGCCGGGGCCGAGTATGCCGCGGAAGCCGTGGTAGCGGGCCTGCTTGGCGAGGGTGCACAGGGAGTGCGGCCCGGCGCCCAGGTCGGCCGCGTCGCCGTAGAGATGCCGGCTGCCGCTGGCGCCGCCCACCGCGTCGTTGCAGGCGTGCGAGCGGAAGCCGCTGGTGACGGTGATCGGCTTGTCGCCCAGGGCGTGCCGCAGCGCCTCCAGCTTCCACATGGTGCGCAGCGCGTTGGCCTTGGCGGTGGCGGCGCTGACCGCTCCGCCCGACCAGGTGGAGTTGCAGCGGTTCAGCTCGCTGTAGGAGAAATGGATCGGCGTGCAGTCGTCGTCCTGGAGGGCGTACAGCTTGCTGTAGGTGGCGGGGCCGGCGATGCCGTCGGCGGTGAGGCCGTACGCCGACTGGAAGCGTTTGAGCGCGGCGGCGGTGGCCGGTCCGAAGCTGCCGTCCACGGCGAGCACGGCGCCGTAGCCGGGGTAGCCGGAGAGCCGGATCTGCAGCTGGGTGACGTCGGCACCGGACGCCCCCTGGGAGAGGGTGCGCGTCCAGGTGTAGCAGCCGTCCGCGTGCGCGGTGCCCGCGGTGGCCACGGTCCCCGCGAATGCGGCTGCCAGGAGCATGACAAGCGAGACGAGTAGTCGTGCGGCACGTCTGAACATGCGAACTCCGTTGTGGGGAGAGTGAGTTTCGGTGGGACGGCGAGTCATGTGACGCGCGTCAACCATGGAGCACTCACCCCGTCCGGCGCAAGGCCGCGGTCGCCGGTGACCCGAAAGGGCGCACATGGCGCAGGTGTGTGCCCTGTACGCGCCCCCGGAGGGCCGCGGAGAATGCAGTGTCCTTGATCACGCAGCGGGGTCCCGTTCTCAGTCGCCCGAGTTGAGGAAAGCAGGTCGACCGTCGTGCTGTTGCGTCTCCCCACCTCTCTGTCCGAAGCACGCGAGCACCTGGCCGGGCAGGCGGTGCCCGTCGGCGGCGCCACCCTCGTCTGGGCCCAGTGGCAGCGCGACGGTTTCCCCGAACTGGCCATGTCCCTGCGCCATCTGCCCGAGGCCAATGTGCTCGAGCCCGAGGCGCTGGGCGCGGCCGTGCTGCTGCACCGGATCGACGACCGCGTCCCCGAGGTGCTGCGCCGGGCGGCCGGCACCATAGGCACCGGAGCCGTGCGCCGCGCGGCCACGGTCGGGGGCAACATCGTGGGCAGCACCCTGCGCTGCCTGCTGCCCGCCGCGCTCGTCCTCGACGCACGGGCCACCGTGCTCGACCGCGACGGCACGTACGAGACCGACCTCGCCGAGGTGGTGGCCAAGCGGCACCTGCTGCTGAACCTGAGCTGGCGCACCCCCGTGATCAGCGGCTACTACAAGGCCCCTGCGGAAGCCGGCGGCCCGCCGCCGCTGGTCGTCGCCACCGCCCTGTCCGCCGAGCCCGACGGGCGGCACCGCCTGCGGACGGCCGTCCGCGACGGCTACGAGGTGATGAGCGGGAGCGCCGAGTGCCGGACCGGCGCGGACGGCACCGACGAGGTGCTCGACGCCCTGGCGGCCACCGGCCTCGGCTCGCTCCCGCCGGCCGCCCGCGACATCGTGCGCCGGGAGGTGACCGGCCTGCTGCGGCGGCTGGACGGCCGCTGACGCCGCGCCACCCCGTACGTACCCGCGTCAGCCCGCCGGAGCGCGGCCGCATCGCAGCGCCAGCAGCGCGACGTCGTCCAGGCGCATGCCGTCCCTGGCGAACACGCCGAGCAGCTCGTCGGCGAGCCGGTCCAGGTCCGATGCGTCGGCCTGCCCGAGACGGCTGGCGAGCGCCGCCATGGAGTCCTCCAGGTCCTCGCCCGGCGTCTCGATCAGGCCGTCGGTGTAGAGGACGACCGTCAGGCCCTCGGTGAGCGGCACGCTGGTGACGGGGAACTCGGCGTCCGGGTCGATGCCCAGCAGCGGACCGGGCCGCACATCCGCGACGCGGGTGGTGCCGTCCGGCAGGCGCAGCACGGGCGGCGGGTGACCGGCGCTGGCCATCAGCAGCCGGCCCTCGGCGAAGTCGAGCCCGGCGCACAGACAACTGGTGAACAGGTCCGGCTCCAGGTCGGTCAGCAGCCGGTTGGTGGCGGCCAGCACCTGGTCCGGTGCCTCGCCGTGGGTGGCGTGGGCGTGCACACCGGTGCGCACCTGGCCCATCAGCGCGGCCGCGGCGGCGTTGTGCCCCTGGACGTCACCGATGACGGCGGCCGCGGTCTTGTCACTGAGCCGCAGCAGATCGTAGAAGTCGCCGCCGATGTCCATGCCCCGGGTGGCGGGCAGATAGCGGGCGGCCACCCGCAACCCGTCCACCGCGGGCAGCGCCCGGGGGAGCAGCGCCTGCTGCAGCCCGTGCGCCAGGGCGTGCTTGGTGTCGTACAGCCGGGCCCGGTCCAGCGCCTGGGCGATCAGACCGGCCAGCGACGTCATCACCGCACGCTCCTCGGCCGGGAACTCGCGCGGTTGGTCGTAGGACAGGACGCAGCAGCCGACGGGGCGGCCCGAGATGATCAGCGGCAGAAACGCCCAGGCCTGCTTGCCGCTGATCAGCGGCGCCTTGGGGTAGATGCGCCGCATCTCCTCCGGGTGGGTGAAGAACGCGGGGACACCGGTGGTCAGGGCCCGGCCCGCCGGGGTGACGTCGGTGTCCACGGGCAGGCCGTCCAGACGCTCGACGACATGCCGGGGGTAACCGCGATGCCCGCTGATGTCGAGCCGGCCCGCCTCGGCCATCGACAGCACCAGCCCCTGGGCGCCGAAAGCGGGCATCACCTGGTCGGCGACCAGATCCACCACGTCCTGGACGCCGACCACCTCGGTCAGCGCCGCCGCCATGTGGGTGAGCTGGTACAGCTGGCCCACCCGGGCATGGGGGTCGGCGGGCGGGGCCCGCAGCGGAGGCGCGCTGGAGGCGTAGGAGTCGCTGGGGACGATGCGGACACTGATCCCGCCGGCGTCCGGGTAGAGGAAGAAGTCCAGCCACCGGTCCGGCGGGCGGCACGCCGTGAACGACACCGGCTGCCGGGTGATCACCGCGGCCCGGTAGCGGTCCTCGTACCGCGGATCGTCCAGCCAGGGCAGGGTCAGCCACGGCTGCGTGCCCAGCAGCTGCCCCGCGTCGCGGCCCAGCAGCCGCCCGGCAGCCGAACTGACGAAGGTGAACCGGCCCTCCAGGTCCAGCGCGCAGCTGCCGCCCGGCAGGCGTTCGGCGAAGTCGGCTGCGGCACTCGCCGGCACCGTCGGCCCCGCCGCGTACGGCAGGACGCGCGGCCGCCCGGGGGAGGTGGGTGCCCGTGCTTGTCCGGCGGTCTCCTCCTCCAGGACGCGGGCCAGACGACGGCAGCTGGACAGGATGTGGTGGCATTCCCGTTCGCCCATGAGGGACGGCCGGGAGGCGGGCCACATGAGCAGCAGCGAGCCCCAGGTCCGGGTGCCCGTCACCGGCGCGGCCGCCAGCGCCAGCGGGTAGGGCAGCGCCGCCGCGGTGCGCGGATAGCGCTGCGCCAGCTCCCCCTTGCTGCCGACCCACACCAGGTGCTCCGCGCGGACCGCCTCCGCGACCGGCGCCGGAGCGGCCAGCGAGACCGTGGTCCACGGCGTGGCGAACTCGGCCGGCACCCCGGCCAGCACCTCGAGCCGCAGCATCCGCCCGTCCGGCGTGAGCAGGTAGAGCGCGCCGAGGGACGCGCCCGTCCGGCGCACCGTCTCCGCGAACACGGCGTCGAGCGCGCCGACACCCGGGACCGGTTCACCCGCGCTCGCCATGCGGCACCTCCCGCCGGCCCCGCCGTCACAGACGGCCATGCGGGACCTCACTCCTACGCAGGACGCTACGCCTCAGCGCCCCGGCGAGCACCCCGTCCGGACACCTCGTCCCGGCGCCCTCGCCGGATGCGGGTTCACGACCTCGGTGGGGCGTTCAGTCGCAGTACGACTCGAGGGTGCCGCGGCGCCGCACATCGAGCGTGGCGCAGTGGAACGAGCCGCCGAACGGCGCGTAATGCAGCAGGTCGCAGGGGATCGGCTCGAAGCCCCACTTCTCCAGGGCGCGCAGCATGCCCGTGTGATGCCGTTCGGCGATCACCCGCTTCTCGTCGACCATCAGCACGTTCATGCTGAGCCACTTGCCGCACATCGAGGTGACCCTCAGCAGCGGATCGGAGACCGGCTCCGGCTCCGGTGCGACCAGCACGTCCCAGGAGCGCAGCACGTCGGGCAGCCGGTCGACGTCGATGTAATCCGGATTGACCAGCACCTTGCCCGGCGCCAGCAGCACGAACGTGGTGTCGATGTGCATGGGGGTGCGGCAGCGGCTCTCGATCTCGTGGATCCGGTACTGCGGCCCGAGATGCCGGCGCAGCCACTCGATCCCCATGCGATTGGTGACATTGCTCCGGGTGACGAAGAGATCCCGTCCGGCGCGCACGAAATCCGCGGCGTCGAAGACCGGCTCGAACTCGGTGAGGATGTACCGCATCGGCTCACCCGGTTTCGGAACGCGGAAATCGGGGTCGAAGAGTTCATCGGTGAGCTGCGGCTTGGGAGCGGACGTCCAGCGCGCACCGCGCCGGAAGTAGTCCTTCAGGATCGGCCGGTAGGAATGCGTCTCGAAATACCGGCACGGCCATGCCATCGGGGTCTCGATGATCTCGTCACCGATCACCAGCATGCTGTCGCGCGGGCAGCTGTTGCAGAAACCCCGCGACGACCAGTCCGGGGTGGCGAAACGCCTGCGGTGATCCACCGGATCCGGGCGCCGGACCGTGACACCCAGCCCTTCCAGCAGGGACACGAACTGATCGAGCTCCACCTGCGCCCGCTCGACCAGCTTCCGGGGATAAGTGAAACCGGCGGCGAGGCCCTGCAGCCGCGCCGCCCACGGAGGAATGTTGCACCTCACCACCGGATGATTCGAGGGGATCGTCGCACCGTCCAGACGGCCGACGATGATTTCCTCCAGCGGATCCCACTCGTTGTGGGACCAGACCGGCGACACGACGGGTTCCGCTGCCTCAGCGGAAATCTCGGATCTCTCCACCACCGACATGCTGAAACCACTTTCGACACAGTCGTCGGTCACTCAATATAGCGAAAGTATTACTCATGGTGAACGCCCTTGTCTGGGTACCCACGGCGGGCGGAGTCAGCCGGCATCCATCGATGCCGACCCCGGCGCCGGCCGGGGTCACTGCGCGTCCGGTGCGTCCGGGGCCACCGAGGTGATGTGGGTCAGCACGCACTGCCAGCGTCCGTCCCGTTTGACGAACACGTCCGTCGTCCATTCGTCGGCGTCATGGCGGACGCCCCGGTAATGGGCCGTGTTCGTCACCCGCGCCGTGACGACCGCCGTGTCGCCGTACACCCGGACCCGCGGACGGCTCACCGCGTCCATCGCCGAGTGGGTGAGGTCCCCGGACTCCACCAGGGACAGGAAGCGCTCCTTCGAGGTGACCCCCGACTCCGAGACGATCACCCACTCGTCGGCCATGAAGCGCGCGATGCGGTCCGGGTCGTTTGCGACGATGGCCGCCGCCCAGTCCCGCTCCTGGGCGACCAGCCGGTCCTCCTCGGCGTCCTGTTCCGGCTCCGCCATCGTCTCCGTCGGCCGCTCAGTCGACCGGCCAGGTGTGCACCGGGGCGTTGAGATGCATGTAGTCGATGTACTGCCGGGTCATCCGGCGCAGTGCCTCGTGCCGGCCGCAGTGCTCCGTCTCGTCGATGTGATGGAACATCTCCTTCTGCCACACCGCGCCGTTGCGCCCGGTGACACAGCGCTGCTCGATGATGCCGAGCAGCGGCTCCCGCCAGGCCGCGTCCATGCCCGAGCGTTCCAGACCCAGGTGGGCCAGCGGCAGCAGCCGCCGCAGCACCAGCTCGGTCACCGGCACCTTGCCCACGCCCGGCCAGTACAGCAGCGCCTCGATGCCCTGCCGGGCCGCCGTGTGCATGTTGTCCTCGGCCGCCGAGAAGGACATCCGCGACCACACCGGCCGCTCCTCCTCGACCAGCGCCCGGGTCAGCCCGTAGTAGAACGCGCCGTTGGCGAGCGTGTCGGCCACCGTCGGCCCCGCGGGCAGCACCCGGTTCTCCACCCGGACATGCGGCTTGTCGTTGGCGATCGCGTACACCGGACGGTTCCAGCGGTAGATGGTGCCGTTGTGCAGGGTCAGCTCGCCCAGCTCCGGGATGTCGCCCCGGTCGAGCGTCTCCATCGGGTCCTCGTCCTCGCACAGCGGCAGCAGGGCCGGGAAGTAGCGCAGATTCTCCTCGAAGAGATCGAAGACGCTGTTGATCCAGTGCTCCCCGAACCAGACCCGGGGCCGCACCCCCTGCACCTTGATCTCCTGCGGCCGGGTGTCGGTGGCCTGCTCGAACAGCGGGATGCGCGTCTCGTGCCACAGCTCCTTGCCGAACAGGAACGGCGAGTTGGCCGCCAGGGCCACCTGGATCCCGGCGATCGCCTGGGCCGCGTTCCAGTAGTCCGCGAACTGCACGGGAGGCACCTGGAGGTGGAACTGCGTGCTGGTGCAGGCGGCCTCCGGGGTGATGGTGTCCGCGTAGGTCCGCAGCCGGTCGGGGCCGTCGATCTCGATGTGCAGATCCTCGCCGCGCGCGGCGAAGATCTGGTCGTTGAGCAGCCGGTAGCGCGGATTCTCCGACAGCGCCGCCTCGCCGGCGTCCTCCTGCCGCAGCGTGGGCAGGATGCCGGACATGATCAGGTGCGCGCCGATCGTCCGGGCACGCTCCTCGGCATGGTTCAGCGCGGCGCGGATCTCCTTCTCCCAGTCGTCGGGGCCGCCCGCGGTGAGCCTGCGGGGCGCGATGTTGATCTCCAGGTTGAACCGGCCCAGCTCGGTGTCCCAGGCCGGGTCGGCGATCGCCTCCAGCACATCGCTGTTGCGCATCGCCGGCTCCGCCCGGTCGTCGACCAGGTTCAGCTCGATCTCCAGCCCCACCTGGGGCCGCTCGGCCTCGAACCGCGCATCGCGCAGCATCTGGGCGAACGCGTCGAGACACTCCTGCATCTTGATCCGGTACCGGCGGCGGTCCTCGCGCGTGAACACCAGCGCCGGGACATCCCGTCCCATGGGTCAGCCTCCCGGCCCTCGTCCTGCGGACATCTGTCACCCCAAGCGTTGCACCACCGACCGGCTCCGACCACCAGACGGAAGCCCCGCGTCTGAAGATGCGCGCGAAGGCCCCCGGCCGGTGGGGGAGCACCGGCCGGGGGCCTTCAGGGGCGGCGTGTGCCGCTGGCGATCGGGTACTGCAGGCGTGTGCCGCTGGCGATCGGGTACTGCAGGCGTGTGCCGCTCGCGGTCGGGTACTGCAGGCGTGTGCCGCTCGCGGTCGGGTATTGCAGGCGTGTGCCGCTCGCGGTGCGTACGGCTAGCGGGCCACGCCCAGGCCCGCGTCGTCGACCTCGGGCTTGCCCTCCGCCTTGAGGACCTTGTTGAGCAGGGTCAGGTCGTAGATGCCCTTCAGGTCCGGCTTGTCGAGCAGCCCGGCCTTCACGGCGAAGGACGCCTCGGTCTCCAGCGTGGCGGCCAGCGGGTCGTCGAGGAAGGTGATGGACTTCCACGCCGGGTCGAGGACCTCGGCCGGCAGCGCCTTGCCGCTCAGCTTCTCCAGCGCCTTGTTCGCGGACGCCTTCGCCTTGTCCGGGTTGGCCGCGATCCACTCATTGGTCTTCACCGACGCCCGCAGCACGGCCTCGACGACGTCCGGGTGCTCCTTGAGGAACTTCTGCGACACGATGATGTTCGTGATCACGAACTTCTTGTCCGGCCACAGGCCGGCCTCGTCGATCAGCACCTTCGCCCCGTCGGCGACCAGCTTGGACGCGGTCGGCTCCGGCACCCAGGCACCGTCGATGGAGCCCGCCTTGTAGGCGTCCGGCGTCACCTTGTTGTCCGAGCGGACCACGGAGACGTCGCCCTTGCCGCTCTGCGGGTCGACCTTCCAGCCCTTCTCAGCGATCCAGTTGAGGAAGGCGACGTCCTGGGTGTTGCCCAGCTGCGGGGTGGCGATCTTCTTGCCCTTGAGGTCGTCCTCGGACTTGATCCTGTCCGGGTTGACCACCAGCTTCACCCCGCCGGAGGCGGAACCGCCGATGATGCGCAGGTTCTTGCCCTGGGACTTGGTGTAGCCGTTGATCGAGGGGGAGGGGCCGATCCAGCCGATGTCGATGGACCCGGCGTTCAGCGCCTCGATCTCCGAGGGGCCGGCGTTGAAGGTCGACGCCTTGATCCGGGTGCCGCCCAGCTCCTTCTGGAACAGACCCTCCTGCACGCCCACCAGCGCGGTGCCGTGGGTGAGGTTGGGGAAGTAGCCGATCTTCACCTCCTCGGCGGAGAGCTTCTCGGCATTGGCCGCGACGTCCGCCTTGCCGCCGTCGTCCGTGGACTCGGAGCCGTAGCCGCAGGCGGTCAGCAGAAGGGGGAGCGCCGCGGTCACGGCGAGGGCACGAAGGAAGGTGCGGGGTCTTGCGGCAGACACGAGGGTGTCCTCTCAGGAAGGTCGTACAGGGGTGAAACGGGCGCGGGTGCGCGGACTCGGCGGTGTTGACGCACGAGTCGGCCGGGCGTGCTCTCGGTCGAGCCGGCCGGGTGTGCGCTCGGAAGGCGCGTGTGCGTTCAGCAGACGCGTGTGCTCTCAGAAGGCGCCTGTGCGCTCAGGAGGCGCCTGTGCTCTCAGAAGACGCGTGTGCTCTCAGAAGAGGCGACACAGCGCGGTCGACGTGCGGCCGTAGTCGATGTGGCGTCGCGACGTCAGCAGGGGCAGAGCCGGCGCCTGATGCCCGTGCATGCTCAACGGCTCCGCCTCCCCGGGATCCCTAGTTCTCCTACCTGGCTGGTAGGGATAGTGGCAGAAGCGAGGGCCCGCCCCAAGAGGCTGTCCGCATGGTGGACTTACCTGTTCAGGGATTGATCCAGGCGCCGGGAGTGTCCGCGAGCGCCGAGACCTCGGAGGGCAGCGCCCCGGAGGCGACGTCCGCCAGCGACACACCCTCGAGGATCTCCCGCACATTGCACCGGAGGGCGATCCACAGGGGAAGCAGCGACTGGGCGGGTCCGGTGTACGACAGGTCGGGCGGGCGCACTCCGCGCACCGAGACCAGTGGTCCGTCCACCACGCGGATGACGTCGGCGATGCTGATCGACTCGGCGGGCCGGGCCAGCCGGTACCCGCCGTTGCCGCCGCGCTGGCTGAGGACGAGACCGCCGCGGCGCATGTCGTTGAGGATGCCTTCGAGGAACTTGTGCGGGATCTCCTGGGCCTCGGCGATCGCCTCGGTCTTCAGGGGCACGTCCTCCTTGGACGCGGCGAGTTCCAGTGCGGCACGTACCGCGTAGTCCGCTCTGGCTGAGATCCGCATACGGGCATTATCGCAGGCCCCGGCGGCCGTCCGCCGGGGCCTGCCTGCCGGACCGCCGGCCCGGGGGACCCTCGGACCCCGGGCCGGCGTGGGGGTGGCCGTCAGACCGCGGCGGGCGTGTAGTGGGCGGCGTCGTACCTTGCCCGCCTGTTCCCGGGCGGCGGCGTCCGTGGCCAGATCGTCCGCCGTCTCACGGGCCACCCGCAGCCAGTGCTCCCGGTTCGGCCCGGCCCGGTCCATGTCCGGCAGGGCGACGGTGGGCCCAGGGGGTATGCCCATGGAGGTGGTCTCCTCTGAAGTCGGCCGGTCCTCATCGTGCGCAGCGGTGTCGGCCGGGAACGCTTCCCTAGTAAATCGATAGGAAAAGTAGGGAGACGTAGTCCGACTGGAGGGCTGATCGGGCGATATGCCCGGTGTGCGACGGCGCCGATTCGCGCGGGGGCGCCGATCACGCTAGAGTCGATCTCGGCCCCACGGGAGCAACAGCCTTGAGGGGGCCGCGCGTTGGTGGTCCAAGGAAAGACGCCTCGCTTCCCGCGGGGAGATGCAGGTGCAAGGCCTGCCCAGCGCTCCGAGGGCGACGAACCCCGGCTTCCGCCGCTGCGGAAGCCGGGGTTCGTCGTGTTACCTGCCCGGCGTGCCCGAGCTCGTCGCGTTACGTGTCCGGCGCCTTCGTGGCCGTGTGTCCATGCTCGGCCGAGCGGTCCGGCGCGAAGCCGAGCGGCCCGGCGTGAACGTTACGCTCAGGCCGCGGTGTCCGTGCTGCCGAAACCCTCACCGAACGCGTCGACTTCCCGAGTGAGACCGGGGCTAGCGCTAGCGCCCTGGCCGTCCGTCGGCGGCGCGTCGGCCTGTGCCGCGCCCGCGGCCTGCGCCGCCGGGGCCGGCTTGCGGAGCAGCAGCAGCGCCGCGTCGTCGTGCAGCCGGCCGCCCACATGGTCCAGCAGCTCCTGGTGCAGGGCGGCGACGGTGCGGTCCGGCTCGTCGCCCACGTTCCGGGCCAGGCCCTGTGCGAGCGGATAGAACTCCCGGTCGGCGTCCCGGGCTTCGGTGACCCCGTCGGTGTACAGCAGCAGCTGGTCCCCGTCGTCGAAGGGCAGCGTGTGCAGGGAGGGCGCCTCTCCCGACAGGGCGCGCAGTCCCAGCGGCGGCGTCGGCCGGGTGGGCACCACCGCGGTCACCTCGCGGTCGCGGACCAGCAGCGGGGGAGCGTGGCCGCAGTTGACCACCTCCAGGTGCCCGCCGCCCGGGTACCCGGCGACCACGGCGGTGACGAAGTCGTCGGGCCCGAGGTTCCGGGCCAGGCTGCGTTCGATCCGCCCGACGACGTCGAGCAGGTCGGGTTCGTCGTGCGCCGCCTCGCGGAAGACACCGAGCACCAGCGCGGCCGTCCCCACCGCGGGCAGTCCCTTGCCGCGCACATCCCCGACGATCATCCGCACGCCGTGCGGGGTCGGGATCAGCGCGTAGAGGTCGCCGCCGATGCGGGCCTCCGCCGCGGCGGCGCTGTAGCGGACGGCCACCTGGAACGGGCCCACCTTGCCGGGCACGGGGGCGAGCAGCGCGTGCTGCGCGGTCTCGGCGACGGACCGGACGGCGGCGAGCACCCGCTCCCGCCGCCCGCGCAGGGCACTGGCCAGGGCGCTGGCCAACGTGACGGTGGCCAGCGCGGCCAGGATGACGGTCAGCTCCCGGCCGGGCACCCCGCCGCGGATGCCGGTCGTCGCACCGGCGACCGTGGCGAGCAGACCGACCCCCATCACCTGGCGCCAACCGCTGGTGGCGGCCGCCAGGGCGGGTCCGGTGGCAAGGAGGGGCAGCCAGATCAGGCCTCTGCCCCCGAGGATGTCGACGAGGACGATGACGCAGACGATCAGGAGAGGCAGCGCGGGCGTGGTGCCGGCCCAGTGGGCCAGAGTGCGCGCCCGGGGCGACGACTCGTGATCCGTTGTCCTGCTCCTCTTCCCGCTGCGTAGCTTCGGCAGATGGTCGTCGTCACCATGCTGTCGGGCGTGCCTCATGTGGCGTCTGCAGTCCTCACCGGCAGCGCGGCATGCGCTGTCTGTAGATCTGGTTGGTCGATGTCCTCTTATATTCAAGCAAACCCGGACATCTTCTATCTCACAAGGGTGCTGTTTTCAGATAGTGAGAGACAGATTGCGGGTGATCCGGCCCGCCGTGGGGATCAGCAGCCGGCGGACCTCGTCCAGCCGGGGCAGCCGCTCCGCGCGCATGGAGACGCCGATCGCGCCCAGCCGGTCGCCGCCGTACACGGGCACCGCGACGCACAGGGTGCCGAGCGCGTACTCCTCCATGTCCATGACCGCGGGTTCCTGGGGCTCGGCGTCGAGATGGCGCAGCAGCTCCCGCTCGCTGGTGATCGTCCGGGGGGTGAGGTCCTCCAGGCGGTGCCGGGAGAGGTAGTCCCGGCGGGAGGCGTCGTCCAGCTCGCGCAGCACGGACTTGCCGAGGGCGGTGGCGTGCCCGGCGTCCTCGAACCCCACCCACAGATCCACCCGGGGTGCGCGCGGACCGTCGACGATCTCGGCGATCCGGATCTCGCCGTCCTCGTAGAAGGTGAGATACGCGGCGGTGGCCAGCTCGTCCCGCAGGGCCGCGAGCGCCGGGCGGACCCGGGTGATCAGCGCCTGCGTGCGGCCGCCCTCGTGCAGCGTGAGGAACTGGTCGCCGAGGACGAACCCGCCGTCGTCCAGCTTCCGCAGATAGCCGTCGTGGACCATCGTCCGCAGCAGGTGGTACGCCGTGGCCAGGGGCAGCCCCGCCTCCCGCGCCAGCTGCTTGGCCGGCGCGCCGTTCTCGTGCCCTGCCGCCGCCTCCAGCAACCGGAAGGCGCGCTGCACGGAGGTGATCAGCGTGGGACCGCCGCTCATGGGTCAAGCCTGCCCCCGTACGCCGTCCGGAGCAATGCGGGGCCGCGCTCCGCCACCTCCCGGATACCGGCTCACCGGCGGTCGCTCGCACCCTCTGCGTGTGCACCGGGACGGGCGATTTCGGATGATCTACGGTGAATTGATGCGACATGTGTCGTGGTGGGCCCTGCTGTCGTCGGGACTGGCGCCCGTGGTGCTGACCGCCGGCTGGGTGGTCGCGGGCCTGATGGCGGGCAGCAACTACGACCCCGCCACCAAGACCATCAGCGTGCTGGCCGCCGACGGCGCCCCTGGAGCCTGGGTGATGACCGGCGCCCTGGTCGTCCTCGGGCTGTGCCACATGGCCACCGCCTGGGGGCTGAGGCCGGCCGCGCTCCCCGGGCGGCTGACCCTGGGCGGCGGTGGCGCGGCCGCCGTGGTGGTGGCGCTGTTCCCGGCGCCGAGCAGCGGAGGCTCCTTGCAGCACGGTTCGCTCGCGGCCGTCGGATTCGTCCTGCTCGCCGTGTGGCCGGTCCTGGCCTACGACCCGAACGGCACCGCGGCGTGGGCGCTGCGCCGCGGCCCGTGCCTGGCGGCGACCGCGGTGATGGGCGTGGGCGCGCTGTGGTTCCTGTTCGAGCTGCAGCGGCACGGCGCCCTCGGTGTCGCGGAGCGCTTCGTGACGTTCCTCCAGTCCGTCTGCCCGTTGCTGGTGGTCATCTCCTGCCTGCGCCACCAGCGGCTGCGCAGCCCGGTGGGGTCACGGTCCCGGGTGTGACGGTCCCGGTGTGACGACCCCGGTGCGACGGTCCCGGGTGTGACGGGCGCGGGCTCAGACCTTCGCCCGGTACGCCCGCATCGCCAGCGGGGCGAACACCGCCGCGATGCCCACGGCCCACACCAGCGACCACATCACCGGCTCCGCCACCGGCCCGCCGACCAGCAGCCCGCGATAGGCGTCGGACAGATGCGTCACCGGATTGACGTCGCTCCAGGCCTGGAGCCAGCCCGGCATGGTGTCGACGACCACGAAGGCACTGCTGGCGAATGTGATCGGGAAGATCACGGTGAACGAGAACGCCTGCACCTTCTCCGGGTCCCCGGCGAGCATCCCGATCAGCACCGCCGTCCAGGAGACCGCCGCCGCGAACACCACCAGCAGCAGCGCGCCCAGCAGGAACCCGCCGAGCCCGCCGGTGATCCGGAACCCCATCAGCGTCCCGATGCCGATCATCAGCAGCATCGCCCACACATGCTTGGTGAGGTCCGCGGTGATCCGCCCGATCAGCGGCGCCGACCGGGCGATGGGCAGGCTGCGCAGCCGGTCGAACACGCCCTTGGTCAGATCGGTGTTCAGCGCCATCGCCGTGTACACGGTCATGAACAGCGTGTTCTGGACGATGATGCCGGGCAGCGCGTACATCAGGTACGCCTCCGACGAGCCCGCCATCTGCCCGCCCAGCACATAGGTGAACAGGAACACGAACATGATCGGCGTGACGCTGTAGTCGACCAGCTCCAGCGGGTTGTGCTTCACCGCCACCAGGCTGCGCCACGCCATCGTCAGGGTCTGGCTCGCCCATGCCAGGGGCCGCACCCGGCCCGAGCCGGTGAGCGGGGCGGCCACCGTCGCGCCGGTCATCGTGCGCTCACCGCCTTCTCCGGCTCGGCGGACCCGGCGCCCTCGGCGTTCTCGCCGTCCGCGTCGTCGTCCGCCTGCGGCTCCGCCCGGTGCCCGGTCAGGGCCAGGAAGACTTCGTCGAGCGAGGAGCGCCGCAGCGCCAGTTCGCCGACCCGGATGCCGGCCCCGTCCAGCCGCCGCACCACCGTCGGCATCAGCTCCGGGTCCTTCACCGGGGCCGTGATCACCTCACCCTCGATCCGGGTGCCCGGCCCGGCCGCCTCACCCACCAGACCGTGCACCACGGGCAGGTCGGCCGGGTCGAGCGGGCGGACCTCCAGCACCTGGCCGCCCACCTCGGACTTCAGCTGATCGGGCGTGCCCTCGGCGATCACCCGGCCCCGGTCGATCACCACGATGTCATCGGCCAGTACATCCGCCTCGTTCAGGTACTGCGTGGTCAGCAGGGCGGTGGTGCCGTCGGCGACCAGACCGCGCACCATGTCCCACAGCTCCCCGCGGCTGTGCGGGTCGAGCCCGGTGGTGGGCTCGTCCAGGAACAGGATGCTGGGCCGCCCGACCAGACTGGCCGCCAGATCGAGCCGCCGCCGCATGCCGCCGGAGAACGTCTTCACCGCGCGGCCCGCGGCGTCGCTCAGCCGGAACCGGTCCAGCAGCTCCCGGGCCCGCGCCCGCGCGTCCCGTCTGCTCATCCCCAGCAGACGGCCGATGAGCAGCAGATTCTCCGTGCCGGTCAGATTCTCGTCGACCGCCGCGTACTGGCCGGTGAGCCCGATCAGCGAACGGACGGCGGCGGCCTCCCGGACGACGTCGTGCCCCGCCACCCGCGCGTGCCCGCCGTCGGGCGGCAGCAGCGTGGCGAAGATCCGCACCGCCGTCGTCTTGCCCGCACCGTTCGGACCGAGCACGCCCAGCACCGAACCGGTCCGGGCCGCCAGATCCACCCCCGCCAGGGCCTCGGTCTCCTTGAACCGCTTGACCAGGCCCTCCGCCTGGATCGCGTAGGTCATGGGATTCCCCTTGCGACTCTCGCGCTGTCGCGGACGTCGCGGTTCGGCGCCCACCTCTTCCACAACTGTGACGCACGCCACTGACATTCCTCTCGGCGTGCGCGCGAGGCGCGGCGGCTCAGGCACCCGCGGCTGACGCGTCTGTGGCTCGGGCGTCGGCGGCTCGGGCGTCGGCCGCCACCTGTCCGCGCAGTGCGGTGAGCAGCCAGTCATGGGCCGCACCCGGTGTCGGCTCCGGCCGGCTCCCCGGCGCGGTGGCCACCACGGACGCCAGCTCCCAGTACCCGTCCAGCCGGGGGTCGGTGGCCAGCTGCCCGGCCAGCAGGCGGCGGAAGTCCGGCGTGTCCTTGGTGCGGTAGGCGGCGGCGTACGCGGCGACGAAGCCGTCCAGCGCCTCCCCGGGCCCCGGCTCCTCGCCCCGGCCGATCCGGGCGCCCGCCAGCCGGTACGCCTCGTCGAGCCCCGCGTACAGCACCGCCGCCCCGTCGGACCCGGCGGCCCGGTGTGCGGCGGGCTGAGGCTGGGCGGCGCCCGAGCAGGGCCGGGACACCAGGGCGTGCAGCCGGGCGAAGGCGAGCACCTGCCCGGGTCCGGATCGCTGGCCGGCGCCGGTCAACTCCCCCCGCATCTGCGGCCGTTCCTGCTGGACGTGGCCGAACGCCCCCGGGAGCGCCACGGCGCCGTCGACCTCCGCCTCCCCGACGGCGACGGACCGCACCCGGCGGTGGTCTTCGTGCACGGCGGTCCGGTCCCTGCGGATGCCCGCCCCACCCCGCGCGACTGGCCGACCCTCAGGGGATACGCGCAGTACGCGGCATCCGAGGGCGTGCTGGGAGTGACCCTCGACCACCGTCTGCACGACCTCTCCGCCTACCCGCTCGCCGCCGCGGACGTGGCCGCCGCCGTCGAGCTGGTGCGCAAGGACCCGCGCGTCGACCCGGACCGGATCGCCCTGTGGTTCTTCTCCGGCGGCGGACTGCTCAGCGCCGACTGGATCGCCGCGCCCCCGCCGTGGCTGCGCTGCCTGGCGGCCACCTACCCGGTGCTCGCGCCGCTGCCCGACTGGGGCCTGAACGACGGCGGATTCCGTCCGGTGGCCGCGATGGCGGACGCCGGAGACCTGCCCCCGTTCGTCCTCACCCGCGCGGGCCGGGAGTCGCCCGAGATCGCCGCGACCGTGGAGCAGTTCCTCGCCGCCGCCGAGGGCCGGGAGCCAGGCGTCGGGATCATCGACGTGCCGAACGCTCCCCACGCCTTCGAGACCCTCGACCACGGCCAGGAGTCACGCGAGGCCGTGCAGCGGGCGATGCGCACGGTGCTCGCCCACCTCCAACGGCGCGCCTGACCGGCCCCCGGCCTGTCGGCAGAGACTCGCCGGCGAACGGGCTGAGCCGAACGAGAGGCCCTACGCCGCGTCGCGCGCCAGCACCCGGCGGGCCGCCTCGGCCTCCGCCGCCGGCGGCGACAACTCGTCGAGCGTGTCCAGCTCGTCGTCGCTCTGCAGTTCGCGTTCCCAGGCCGCCGCGAGCCGCTCCTGGTCCTCGCGCGGTGCGGAGCCGACGTTCTCCCGGTGCTCCGGGTCCAGTGCCGCCAGGAATCGTCCGACGGGATCGGTCACCATGCCCAGCTCCTCTCCTGAGTGCGCTCTCGGCGTTGACCAGCGGTCCCGCCGCCACCCGTCCGGCACGGCACGGCGGCATCCCGATGGCCGCTCTCACGTCCAGTGTCCCGCCTTGCGGGATGTATCGAATATCGATAGGTTTCCATCGTCATTCGATCGAGAGGTGCTGCCGTCATGCCGAAATCCGTCGCTGCTTCCGACCGGCCGGGCGCCGAGGCCCGCGCGGACGTCCTGGTGGTCGGGGCCGGGCTGGCCGGCCTGCACGTCGCCACGCTGCTCGCCGAACGGGGCCACGACGTGCTGCTGGTCGAACGGCGCACCCGCCTCACCGGGGCGATCCGCACCACCGGGATCTTCGTACGCAAGACGCTCGACGACTTCCCGCTGCCCGCCGCCCATCTCGGCCCGCCCATCCGCCGCGTGGTGCTCTACCCGCCCGGCCTGGACCGCCCGGTCGACCTGGTCAGCGACCGCGACGAGTACCGGGTCGGCGACATGGGTCCGCTCTACGAATCGGCGGCGGCCGACGCTGCCGCCGCCGGCGTACGGGTGGCGCTGGGCACCCGCTACGCCGGCCGGCAGGACGGCACCGTGCACCTGGTCGGCCGCGACGGCCCCAAGGCGGTCCGGGCACGCTTCGTCGTCGGCGCCGACGGGGCCCGCTCACGCGTCGCCCGCGATCTCGGCCTGGACCGCAACCGCCGTCTGCTGGTCGGCGCCGAGGAGGTGTTCGAGGTCCCCGCGCACGACGAACCGCCCACCTTCCACTGCGTGCTCGACCCGTCGCTCGCCCCCGGCTATCTGGCCTGGGTGGTCGACGACGGGCGGCACGCCCACGTCGGCGTCGCCGGATACCCCGACCGTTTCCCGCAGGGCCTGCGCCACGCGCTCACCCGGTTCAGCGCCTCGGCGCCCGGCCTGCGGGGCGTGCCGCGTCCCGACGCCGTGGAGCGGCGCGGCGGCCCGATACCCGTGGGCGGCGTGCTGCGCCGCATCAGCTGCGCCGACGGACTGCTGGTGGGGGATGCGGCGGGCGCCGTCTCCCCGCTCACCGCGGGCGGACTCGATCCCTGCCTGCGCCTGTCCGAGCTGGCCGCCGACGTCCTCGACACGGCCCTGCGCTCCGGCAGCGCCGAGCCGCTCGCCCGCTACGACGGGGCCGCGCTGCGCGCCCAGTTCCGCGGGCGCCTCACCCTGCGCCGAGGGCTCGGCCTGGTCAGGACACCGGCCGCGGCGAGTGCCGCCTTCGCCCTGCTGCGCACACCGCCCGGCCGGGCGGCGGCCGGCCGCATTCTCTTCGGCGACCGCTCCTTCCCGACCGTGCGCGCGGAAGGGGTACCGGTCACAGGCCGGTGACCTTGCCGCTCGCCGCGATGTCGTAGACGAGGGTGACCGTGCGGCGGCCGCCGGGTGCCAGCGGGACGTCCCAGCGGACGATGCCGTCCGCGTCGACCGAGTCCGGCGCGGGCGAGCAGGCCTCCTTGCGCAGCCGCACCTCCACCGCGGACACCTCGGAGACGGGGATGCGTTCGCGCACCACGATCACCCGCTCGTTCCGTTCCGAGGGAGCGGAGAAGCGGGACAGGTGCAGCCGGACCGTCCGGGTGGTGAGGGTCCGCCCGGTCAGGCCCGTCTCGCGGGTCTCCTCGGTGTGCCGCACCACGCGGTGGTCGTCACGGCTGCCGAAGGCGAGCCGGACATGGGCGCCGGGGGCGGTGAAGTCCAGGGTGCCGCGGCCGGTGAACCCGCTGTCGCGG
Source organism: Streptomyces thermocarboxydovorans (assembly GCF_039524635.1). Lineage (NCBI taxonomy): Bacteria > Bacillati > Actinomycetota > Actinomycetes > Kitasatosporales > Streptomycetaceae > Streptomyces > Streptomyces thermocarboxydovorans. The sequence goes on from NZ_BAAAGU010000012.1 coordinate 118,427, forward strand.
ACCAGGTCCACGGGCCCGGCCAGCAGGGCGTGCCCCGAGAGATTGTCGAACCGCACCACCTGGGTGACCAGCGGGGACAGCTCGGGCGCGCAGGCGTACTCGCTCACCGCCGGCGCGGTGAAGGAGGACAGCGGCACCCGGTGGGCGCGGCCGTCCGCCGGGACGGAGACCGGGGCGGGGGAGTGCAGCACACGCACCTCCCCGCCGTCGTCCACGCCCGGCAGACCGGGCACCGGTGCCGGGCCCAGGTCCGAGATCTCCTCCTCGCGCAGCTCGACCTGCACGGTGCGCCGTTCGGCGGGGGAGCGGTCCTGAAGCGTCAGCCGGTCCTCACCGAGCCGCGGCGGTTCGGTCGAGCGTGCGGAACGCGCGGTCGACAGGGTGAGCCGCACGTCCGCCCAGTCCTCGCCGGTGCGCTGCCAGACCACCGCCTCGGTGTCCAGCGTCAGCGAGTCCCCGTCCAGCGCGGCACGGTACGCGGGCCGCCACAGCGCGCACGGGGTGAGGTGACGCACCTTCAGCCGGGCCGGCCCCGCGGCGGCGGCGTCGACGGTCAGCTCTATGTGGCCGGCCAGCTCGGCGGGTTCGGCCCCGGCGAGGCTCTTCGCCCGCACGGCCTCGGTGAGTTCGGTGGTGAGTGATGCCAACCGGGTGTCCAGGGCGCGCAGTTGCTCGCCGCAGTCCTCGCGTTCCGCGTCCACCCGGTCCAGTTCGCGGCTCCAGCGGTCGCGGTCCGTCTCGCCGCGGCCTGCGCCCTCGCCGATCTCCCGCAGCAGATCGGCGGCGAGCTTCCCGAGCAGATCCAGACGGGTCCGCAGCCGGGCGCGCCGCTGCTTCAGGGCGACCTGCTCCTCCTCCAGGGCCCGCACCCGGCGCCGCAGCGCCGAGTCGTCCTCGGCGGGCTCCGGCCCGCGCGGCGTCCAGGTACGGACCGTCCGCACATCGAACACGGTGACCGGGTGCCCGGCGGTCACCTCGGCCTGCAGCGTGCGGTCGACGACCAGCGCGCTGACCGGCCCCAGACGCAACCGCTGGGTGCCGGCCCGCAGCTCGAGCGAGGCGGTGCGCTCGACGTGGGCGCGGTCCTCCAGGCAGGTGACGGCGGTGACGGGGAGAGCGATCGTCTCCGGTGTGGTGGACATGGGTCTGTCAGCTCCTGCGGTTGCCGCCTGCCAGGGCCTTGCCGGCCGGGATACGGATGTCGTAGCCGCCGTCGAGCGCGGCGGTGCCGCCCGCGGGCAGCGTGACCCGCCACAGGCGCGTGCCCGGCGCGTGCCCCTCGGCTTCCGCGTGCCTCTCCGGTTCCGGGCCGGCCCCGGCCGTGACCTCCTCCGGTGCGGTCCAGTCGGCCCGCTCCTCGATGCGGATGTCGGCCTCCGAGGTCACCGGCACCCGCTCGCGCACCTCGACGGTCACCGGCTGCGCGAGCCGGTTGGCCAGCTCCACATGGACCCGGTGCTCGAGCACGGTGACGTTGTTCCGCAGGCCCGCGGTCGACTCGCGCAGGCTGGTCCGGCGGGTGACCGCGAGGGCCTCGGCCGGACCGAGCCCCACCCGGCACACACCGCCCGGGGCGAGCACCGGCAGCGACGTCGTCGCCAGGAACTCCCCGTCCGCGGTGACCTCCACCGGTCCGGCCAGCAGCGCCTGGTCGGTGGCGTTGTCCAGCACCAGCGTCGCGTACACCGCCTCCTCCACCGACGGCACGCACACGTACTCCGTGCGCAGACCGACGGGGATCTCGGCGACGGTGACGGTGTGCCAGGTGCCGTCCGAGGGGATGTCGGCGCGGGCGGCGGCGTCGTAGCGGTGGTCGAACGAACCGGCCGACTCCCGGGGCAGCACGGCGTGTCCCGGCAGCGGCAGCGCGGCGACCCCTTCCGCGCGCCGGCGGTGCTCCGCGGTCACCGGGTCGACGGCGGCACCGGGGAACAGCAGACCCCGGCGCCCCTCCGGCTCCTCCGGCCCGCTCAGCACGAGGGCGGAGTAGTCCAGCTCCTCGCCGCTCGGCCGCGGCGGGCCCAGGGGAGGCGGCGCGGACGGCAGGGCGGCGGACCCGGCGGGTGGGGAGGGCGGCGCGCCGTACCCGGCCGGTGCGGCGGGCGCCGCCGGTGCGGCCTGGGCC
>NZ_BAAAGU010000013.1:0-117061 GCF_039524635.1 Streptomyces thermocarboxydovorans
TCACTCCCACCAGACCGCCGACCCTATGCCCCACCAGCGAAAACGCAGTCCTCACGTCCGGAAAGACAACAGCTTCTCAGGTCGGACGACACCTGGGGAGCAGCGATATGTGCGAGGACCACACCGGCATCGGACGGCGTGCCGTGTTCGTGACGGGCGCCGCCGCCGCGCTTACGTTGGGAAGCATGAGCTTCGCTTCCGCGGCGGACCGCGACGGCGGCCGGGAGACCAGAACGGTGCGCGGCACCCTCGAGCCGGGCGCGCCCGACTTCGTGTACGTGCCGGTCGAGGTGCCGTCCGGCGTGCGGGAGATCCGGGTCTCCTACACCTACGACCGGCCGTCCGTGCCGCCCGGCACCACCGGCAACGCCCTCGACATCGGCCTGTTCGACGAGCGCGGCACCGAGCTGGGCGGCCGGGGCTTCCGCGGCTGGTCCGGCGGGGCGCGCACCGAGTTCTTCGTGCGCGCGGACGAGGCCACCCCCGGCTACATCCCGGGGCCGGTGCGGGAGGGCACCTGGCACATCGCGCTCGGCCCGTACACCGTGGCCCCGCAGGGGCTGTCGTACGAGATCACCGTGACGCTGACCTACGGGGAGCCGGGCGAGACGCCGAAGCCGGTGTATCCGCCGGAGCGGGTCAAGGGGCGGGGCCGCGGCTGGTACCGGGGCGACTGCCATCTGCACTCCTGGCACTCCGACGGCCGCCGCACCCCGGAGGAGATCGCCGCGCTGGCCCGCGCGGCCGGGCTGGACTTCATCAACTCCTCCGAGCACAACACGCACTCCGCGCACGCCCACTGGGCCGAGGCCGCCGGTGACGATCTGCTGGTGATGCTGGGCGAGGAGGTGACCACCCGCAACGGGCACGTGGTGGCGCTCGGCACCGACCCGGGGACGTTCGTCGACTGGCGCTACCGGGCCCGCGACAACCGCTTCGGCCGGTACGCCCGGCAGATCCGGCGGGCGGGCGGCCTGGTCGTCCCGGCCCATCCGCACGCCACCTGCATCGGCTGCAACTGGAAGTTCGGCTTCGGCGAGGCGGACGCGATCGAGGTGTGGAACGGGCCCTGGACACCCGACGACGAGATGGCCCTCGCCGACTGGGACAGCATGCTGGTGGCCTCGGTGCGCGACGGACGGGAGTGGATCCCCGCGATGGGAAGCAGCGACGCCCACCGCGACCCGGACGCCGTCGGGCTGCCGCAGACGGTGGTCCTCGCCGACGAGCTGTCCCGGCGGGCCATCCAGGAGGGCATCCGGACGGGCCGCAGCTATGTCGCCGAGTCCAGCAACGTCTCCCTGACGTTCGGCGCGTCCGGTGGGCGCGGCCGGCACGCCGGGATCGGCGAGCGGCTGGACGTCGACCGGGACACCCCGGTCACCGTGCGCCTGGAGGTCACCGGCGCCCCGCGCTGCACGGTCCGCCTGGTCACCGACCAGGGCGTGCTGCACACCAGCGCCCCGCTGCCGGTGTCCGGGTCCGGGGTCGTCGAATGGCGCACCACACCCTCGTACGCGGCCTATGTGCGCGCCGAGTTGCGGCACGAGGCGGCCGTCGGCCCGCTGCCGGGTGCGCTGGCCGCCTTCACCAATCCGATCTTCCTGGGCCGGCGGCATCGGTAGGCTCGTACCACATGACTGCGAACGCCGAACGCAAGTACCGGAGAGCAACCGCCTTCCAGCGCCGTATCAACCCCCTCCTGCGCCGGCTGCCGTTCCAGACCGTGCTGGAGACCACCGGCCGCGTCTCGGGACTGCCCCGGCTCACCCCCGTGGGCGGCCGGCGGGTCGGTGACTCCTTCTGGCTGGTGTCCGAGTTCGGCGAGCGCTCCCAGTACGTCCGCAACATCAAGGCGAACCCCCGGGTGCGCGTCCGCATCCGGGGGCGCTGGTACTCCGGCACCGCCCATCCGCTGCCCGGCGACGACCCGGTGGCGCGGCTGCGCACCCTGCCCCGCTACAACAGCGCGGTGGTGCGGGCCATGGGGGCCGGGCTGCTCACGGTGCGGATCGACCTGGACGTCTGAGGAGGCCGGTCGTCCGGCCGGGGCGGGGCGCCCGCTCACCCCGGCCAGACGATCGACTGCACCTCGCTGTAGGCGTGCAGGGCGTAGGGGCCGACGTCCCGGCCGACGCCGCTGCCGCGGAACCCGCCGAACGGCGCCTCCATGTTCCGGCCCACGGTGTTGACGCCGACGCCGCCGGTGCGCAGCCGCCGGGCCACCCGGAAGGCGCGGGCCACGTCCCGGGACCACACGTAGTCGATCAGGCCGTACTCGCTGTCGTCGGCCAGCGCCACGGCCTCCTCCTCGTCGTCGAAGGGGACGACCACGACCACCGGCCCGAAGATCTCCTCCCGGGCCACCCGCATGTCGTTGGTGCAGTCGGCGAGGAGGGTCGGAGCGACGTAGAAGCCCCGCTCCAGCGGCGGCCGTTCACCGCCGGCGACGACCGTGGCTCCCTCCTTGCGGCCCAGCGCCACATACGCCTCCACCCGCTCCCGGTGCTCCGCCGAGATCACCGGCCCGACCACCGTGCCCGGATCCCGCGGATCGCCCACCGGCAGCCGGGCCGCGTACGCGGCGAGCCCGTCCACCAGCCGCTCGTGGACGCCGCGCTGGGCCAGCACCCGGGTCGGCGCGGTGCAGATCTGGCCGCTGCAGAAGGAGAAGGTGGTGCCGATGCCGGCGACCGCGGCCTCGAGGTCCGCGTCGTCGAAGACCAGCGCCGCGCCCTTGCCGCCCAGCTCCATCAGCTGCCGCCACCTCGAGCCTGATCTCGTCCCGGTCGCAGCCGACGGCGGTGTCGAGGCGGGTGAGGGGGCGGTGCAGGTCCTCGTAGACCCACCAGTCGCCGACCGGGGCGCCGGGGTCGCTGCCCGGTTCGCCCATCACGGGCTTGAAGCGCCCGCCGAGGAAGGACATCTCCTTCAGCGGGGCACGGACCACCCGGGGGCCGGTGTCCAGGTACTTCTTCGGGAGCCGGTTCTGCCACACGCCAGGCGGTTCGACGGTGTGGTCATCGACGGAGATGATCAGCGGGAACGTGGTGCCGGTGGTGGTCTCGGTGGTCTCCATGCCGGTCACCGTAGCGCCGATCTGACGGGTCGTCAGCTATGCGTTCGGGGGCCGGCAAAGGCGTGATCTGTGCGAACGAGTACGCGGACGGTGTGAGAACCCTGTGTGGACCTGGTCCCACGGCATGTGACGGGTGTCTCGCACGGCTGACGCATCTGCCGTGAACAAGGCAAACTGGCCTGGTTGCTCGGAGTGCGCAGCAGGACGCATAGGGGGACTCACTGCATGGACGGTGTACCGCGAGTGCCGGAGCAGCGGAGGTCCGCATCCGGTCCGGACTCCGGGTCCGGTTCCGGTTCCGGGTCCGGGTCCGGTTCCGGGTCCCGTTCCGGGTCCGGGTCCGGTTCCGGGACCGAAGGGCTGCGCTTCGGTGTGCTCGGTCCGGTGCGCGCCTGGCGCGACGGCGAGCCGCTCGCCACCGGCAGTCCCCAGCAACGCGCCCTGCTCGCGGCCCTGTTGCTGCGTGAGGGCCGTACCGCCACGGCGGCCGAGCTGATCGACGCCCTGTGGGGCGAGGAGCCGCCGTCGCAGGCGCTGGCGGCGGTGCGCACCTACGCCTCCCGGCTGCGCAAGGTGCTGGATCCGGGCGTGCTGGTCAGCGAGTCCGGCGGCTACGCGGTGCGCGGGCTCGGCGAGGGCGCGCTGGACCTGGCGGTGGCGCAGGAGCTGGCCGCTCAGGCGGAGAAGGCCCGCAACACCGGGGACCTGTGCCGTGCGCGGGAGGTGCTGCGCCAGGCGCTGGCCCTGTGGGACGGGGAGACGCTGGCCGGGGTGCCGGGCCCGTACGCGCAGGCGCAGCGGGTCAGGCTCGAGGAGTGGCGGCTGCAACTGCTCGAGACGCGGCTGGACATGGACCTGGAGCAGGGCTGCCACGCGGAGGCGGTCTCGGAGCTGACCGCGCTGACCGCGGCGCATCCGCTGCGGGAGCGGCTGCGCGAGCTGCTGATGCTGGCGCTGTACCGCAGCGGGCGGCAGGCGGAGGCGCTGGCGGTGTACGCGGACACCCGGCGGCTGCTGGCGGAGGAGCTGGGCGTGGATCCGCGCCCGGAGCTGCGCGAGCTGCAGCAGCGGGTGCTGCGCGCGGACCCCGCGCTGGCCGAGCCCTCCGCCCCCGAGGCCGAGCCGTCCACCGCTCGTGTCCGCCCCGCGCAACTCCCTGCTTCCGTCCCCGACTTCACCGGCCGGGCCTCCTTCGTCCGTGAGCTGGGCGACCTGCTCTCCTCGGCGGAGGGCCGGGTGATGGCCGTATCGGCGCTGGCGGGCATCGGCGGCGTCGGCAAGACGACCCTGGCGGTGCACGTCGCCCACCAGGCCCGCCCGGCCTTCCCCGACGGCCAGCTCTACGTCGACCTCCAGGGCGCGGGCCCGCGCGCCGCGGAGCCGGAGACGGTCCTGGGTTCCTTCCTGCGGGCCCTCGGCACGCCGGACTCGGCGATCCCGGACACGCTGGAGGAGCGGGCGGCGCTGTACCGCTCGGTGCTGGACGGCCGCCGGGTGCTGGTCCTGCTGGACAACGCGCGGGACGCGGCGCAGGTGCGCCCGCTGCTGCCCGGCACGGAGGGCTGCGCGGCGCTTGTCACCTCCCGCATGCGCATGGTTGACCTGGCCGGCGCGCACCTGGTCGACCTGGACGTGATGTCCCCCGACGAGGCGCTCGCGCTCTTCACCAAGATCGTGGGCGAGGAGCGGGTGGCCTCCGAGCGGAAGGCCGCGCTGGACGTGGTCGCCGCCTGCGGCTTCCTGCCGCTGGCCATCCGCATCGCGGCGTCCCGGCTGGCGGCCCGCCGCACCTGGACGGTGTCGGTGCTGGCGGCGAAGCTGGCCGACGAACGCCGGCGCCTGGACGAACTCCAGGCGGGCGACCTGGCGGTGAAGGCCACCTTCGAGCTGGGCTACGGCCAGCTGGAGCCCGCCCAGGCGCGGGCCTTCCGCCTGCTGGGCCTGGCCGACGGTCCCGACATCTCCCTGGCCGCCGCGGCCGCCGTCCTCGACCTGCCGCCGGAGGAGACCGAGGACCTGCTGGAGTCCCTGGTCGACACGTCGCTGCTGGAGTCGGCGGCCCCCGGCCGCTACCGCTTCCACGACCTGGTCCGCCTCTACGCGCGTGCATGCGCGGAACGCGACGAACACCCCCCGAGCGAACGGGACGCGGCCATGTCCCGCCTGCTGGACTTCTACTTGGCGACGGCGGCGCGGGTCTATGCGATCGAACGGCCGGGGGACCGGCTGGTGGACGGTTTGGAGCCGACGCAGTACGACGGATTGCGCTTCCGTGACCGACAGGACGCGCTCGACTGGCTGTACTCCGAAGCCAACAACCTGTTGTCCTGCGCCAGGCAGGCGTTGCAGGGCGACGGACTGCGCCGGGGCGTCGACTTGTTGTGGGCCGCCAAGGACCTGGGCGAGTCGGGGGCGAACTCGAAGCAGTACGAGTCGACCGCAGTCGCCGCCAAGGAGGCGGCGCAGTCTGCTCAGGACTCCCGCGCCGAAGCCAGGGCACGCACCGCGCTGATCAACGTACACCTGGTCGCGGGGCGCTACGACGAAGCCGAGCAGGAGGCGAGCCGGGCCGTGGAGCTCGCCCGGGCGGTGGGGGACTTCATCCCTCTCTACTGGGCCAGCAACGACCGCGGGATCATCGCCCTGATACAGGGACGCAACGGCGACGCCGAGGACCATCTCCTCACCGCCATCGAGGGATCGAAGAAGGACGGCAACGCTCCCCTCGAGGCGAGCGCGCTGTGCAACCTGTCCCGGGTCCGCCTCGCGATGGGGCACACCGCCCACGCCATCAAGCTCGCCGAGGAAGGCATCCGCATCTACGACCGCCTCGGCCTGACGCTGCGCCTGGCGAATGCCCGATACGCGCTGGGTCTTGCCTACATCGCGGCCGATCGCGCCTCCGAGGCGCTCGGGGAGCTGACCGAGGCGCTCAATATCTTCCATGCGGACCGGCAGCGGCTGTGGGAAGGCACCACCCACTTCCGCATCGCCCAGGCGTATGTGACGGTGAGCCGGTTCGCCAACGCCGCGCAGCACGCAGAACAAGCGCTCGCTGTCGGCTTCATCGGTGGCGACCGAATGCGGGCGAACGTTCTCTCCACACTGGGCGAGTCGCTCGATGCGTTGGGCCAGGTCGACCGCGCACGCGCGTGCTGGAAAGAGGCCCTGTCCTTGTACGAGGCGACCGGGGCGGCAGAGGCCGAACAGGTCAGGGCACGGCTGAGCCCGACGTCCGCCGCCTGAACGCCGGCCGAAGGGCGTTCATCGAACGTTTATGGCTCACTGCGAGGCTTACTCCACCGATCCGCCGCGTCGGGGGGCAGGCGGGTCGGCAGGGCGCACCGCATAGGGTGTGGGCGCCCGAACCTCCCTTGTCCGGCAACCGCAGGGGAGTTGCCGGGCAAGGGCATGCAGCACCTCACGACGACACGGGGAGAAGGCCGCACCATGAGCGACAGCAAGAAGATCCGGGACGAAGAGCTGACGACACAGGACAACCACGCCCCGGTCCCGCCGGCGAACGGCGAAGCGACCACGCAGGACAACCACGCTCCCACCCCGCCGGCGGACGGTGACATCGTCACCCTCGACAACCACGCCCCGGTCCCGCCCGCCCTGGACCGCGACGGCAAGTAGGCCTACTGCAACGGGGGGACCGACCGCGGCGGCACGGAGGGGGAGCCGCCGCGGTCGGTGTGTGTCCGGGGTCAGCGCTTGCGCAACTCGCCCTTCAGTACTTTGCCGCTGGCGTTTCTCGGTAGTTCCGCGACGAACTCCACCCTTCTCGGGACCTTGTAGTTGGCCATTTCCCGGCGGGACCAGGTGATGAGGGCGTCGGCTGTCAGGGTTGCGCCCGGACGGCGGACCACGTAGGCGTGGCCGACCTCGCCGAGGCGGGGGGCGGGGACGCCGACGACGGCTGCTTCGGTGACGTCCGGGTGGTGACACAGCAGGCGCTCTATCTCGGCTGGGTACGCGTTGAAGCCGCCGACGATGTACATGTCCTTCAGGCGGTCGGTGATGCGCAGGTTGCCGGACGGGTCGAGGGCGCCCACGTCGCCGGTGCGGAGCCAGCCGTCGGGGGTGAAGGCCTCCTGCGTGGCCTGTTCGTCGGCGTAGTAGCCGCGCATGACGTTGAAGCCGCGAACCTGGATCTCGCCCTTCACTCCGGGGCCGACGGGGTCGCCGTCGGGGGAGACGATGCGGACGTGGGTGCCGGGGATCGCGCGGCCGGAGGTGCCGGCGATCACCTCGTCGGGGTCGTCGCGGCGGCACATGGTGACGATGCCGGTCGCCTCGGAGAGGCCGTAGGCGGTCAGGACCGTCTCCACGCCCAGGTCCCGGCGCAGGCGCTGCACCAGGCCGTCCGGGATCACCGCCGCGCCGGTCACGGTCAGGCGGAGGGCGGTCAGGTCGTAGGACGTCCGCTCGGGGTGGTCGAGGAGGGACTCCAGGAGGGCGGGCGGGCCGGGGAGGACGGTCACCCGTTCCGCCGCCAGGTGCGCCAGGGTGGCGGTCGGGTCGAAGACCGGCTGGGGGATCATCGTGGCGCCCCGCATCAGGCAGGCCAGCACGCCCGCCTTGTAGCCGAAGGTGTGGAAGAAGGGGTTCACGATCAGGTAGCGGTCGCCGTGCCGCAGGCCGGCCAGGCCGGCCCAGACGGCGAAGGCCCGCAGGCTCTGGCCGTGGGTGCTCACGGCGCCCTTGGGGCGGCCGGTGGTGCCGGAGGTGTACATCAGGTCGGAGGGTGAGCGGCGGTCCAGCAGAGCGGCCCGTGCTCTGAGTTCGGGTTCTGCCACGGCCTCGCCGCTCGCCAGGAAGTCCTTCCAGGTGAGGAAGTCGGCGGGGGCGTCGTCCGCCAGGACCACCACCCGGGTCAGGGACGGCAGGCCGCCGCCGTCCGGCTCCGCGAGCGCCCGCCGCAGGGCGGCCACGTAGGACGTGCCGAGGAACGTGCCCGTCACGAACAGCAGCCGTGCTCCGCTCCGGCGCAGCACGTCCGCCGCCTCCGCGCCCTTGAAGCGGGTGTTCAGCGGGACGAGGACCGCGCCCGCCGAGACCGCGCCGAGGGCCGCGAGGATCCAGCCCAGGGTGTTGGGCGCCCAGATGGCCACCCGGTCGCCGGCCCGGACGCCGTTCGCCAGGCAGGCCGCGGCCGAGCGGTCCACCCGGGCGGCCAGCTCCGCGAAGGTGACCCGGGTGCGGCCGTCCACGACCGCCTCCGTGTCCGGGTAGCGCGACGCGGCCGCGCGGACGGTCTCCGGAATGGTGCGCAGGGGGCGGCCGCCCACCAGCCAGCCGCGTCACCAACCTCTCCGAACAGCACAGCTAGAGCAGGCGGGACTTTGCGGACACCCCCCAGCGGGGGCGCCGGGATGCGGTGCGGGTCAGCGCAGGGCCGGTGCCGTCGGCGTGACGTCGCAGCGGGCGATCTTGGCGGTGCTCCCGCTCACGGCCACGTTCACGGTGGCGGAGTCGGCGCCGGGCACCTCCACGGTCCGGGTACTGGACGAGACCAGACCGCCCTTGCCGTCCCGGAAGTCGATGGTGACCGAGAAGGTGGCGTTGGCGGCGTTGGGGTTGGTGACCACGACGGTGGCGTGCGGGGAGGTCCTGGTGGCGCAGCGCACCAGCTTGACCGTGCCCTCCTCGAGCCCGGACGAGCTGCCCGAGTCCGCTCCGGAGCCGCCGGAGGTGTCGCTGTCGTCGTAGCCGGTGCCGCCGTCGTAGTCGTAGTCGTCGTCGTAGTCGTCGTCGTAGTCGTCGTCCCGGTGCGAACCGCCTCCCGAAGTGGAGGAGTCGTGGTTCTGCGAGGAGCTGCTGCAGCCGCCGCCCCCGCCGCCGTCGCCGTGGCTGCCACCGGTGGTGCCGCCGGTGCGGCCGGTGGAGAACCCGGTGAGGGTGAGGACGACGAGTGCGGACACGGCGGTGAGCTTGAGTGTGTTCCCCCGAGGCTTCATGACCATGAGCCTAGCGAGGGACGTGTCACGAGCATGTCACCGTCCCGCCACCGTCGGGTACGCGGAGCAACGGCGGCCAGGGGCAGAGGCTGAGGCCGCTCCCCCCGGGGCCAGGGCCGCATGGCCGGCGGCCGCCGTCCGGCGCCCTTCGGGGCACCGGCGCGGCGGCCGTCGCGAATTGCCGCGGCGGGACGCGGACTCAGGTGGTCCGCGCCGTCCCCGTGCCCTTCTCCGCGTCCAGCGCGTAGACGCACCGGTCCTTGCTGCAGGCGTAGACGACGCCGTCGCGGACGACCGGGGAGCCGGTGATCTCGCCGCCGGTGGCGAGCTTCCAGCGCAGGCGGCCGTCGTCCGCCTTGAGGGTGTAGAGCAGGTGGTCCGTCGAGCCGAAGTGGATGCGGCCCTCGGCGACCGCGGGGGCGCCGACGATCTCGCCGCCCGCCTGGAAGCGCCACTTGGGCGTGCCGGTGACCGCGTCCAGGGTGTACACGGCCTTGCCGCTGCCGACGTGCACATGGCCCGCGGCGACCAGGACGGGCTCGATGGAGGAGCGCGCCTCGGTGGCGATGCGCCAGCGGTCGCGGCCGTCGGTGGCGTCGAGGGCGTAGACCGTGCCGAGGTAGTCGGCGAGGTAGACGCCGCCGCCGGTCACCGCGGGGCCGGGGACGAACGTCGGCGGGCACAGGAAGACCGCGGGCGCCTCGAAGTGCCAGCGGACATGGCCCCCGGCGACGTCCAGCGCGATGACCCGGGTGCCGGCGGAGACGTAGACGTAGCCGTCCGGTGCCTGGGTCAGGCGCACGGGCACGCCGCCGCAGGAGGCCGCGTCCCCGATGGGGTAGGACCAGCGCTCGTCGCCGGTGCGGGCGTCGATGGCGCGCAGCCGGGCGTCCTGCCAGAGGTAGACGGTGCCGTCGTGCAGGGCCGGTCCGGCCTCGGGGGACTCGAAGTCGGTCTGGCAGCCGGTGATCTCCCACAGCTTCTGCCCGTTGGACGCCTCCCAGCCCTGGGCGCCGCCGCCGCGGGTGCCGGTGACGACGGTGCCGCGCTCGGCCCTGAGCGAGTACACCCAGGCGTCGGTGGACAGCCGCCACAGGTCGCTGCCCTCGCGGGCGTCGAGGGCGAACAGGGTGGGCCCGTCGGAGGCGTGGATGCGGCCGTCGGCGACGGTCATGGACCAGGCGACGTCGCGGGTCTTGAAGCGGCGCCGGCCGGTGGCCACGTCGAGCGCGTGCACCTCGAAGGAGGTGACGTAGACCAGGTCGCCGTCGACGGCGGGGGTGCCCCACAGGTCGTTGGACATGCGGAACCGCCACGGCCGCCAGCCGCTGGGCTGATCGGGCGGCGCGGTGGCCGCCGCGGGCGCGGCACCGCCGGCGACCGCCGGGTCGGCGCCGTTGACGCCGGGGCGCGGCTTGGTCCAGGAGGCGGCGAGGGCGGCCTCGGGCGGGGGCGGTTTGACGGCGGCGGCACGTACGTCGGCGACGCGCGGGCCGGGCCCGATGGGGACCGCGGCGCCGGCCAGCCGGACCGGGCCGTTGTCGGGGGCACCGGCCTGGGCGCCCACCGGGGCGGGTGCCGGCGGGGACGGCGGGATCACCGGGTCGTGCGGCGGTGGGGGCGGCACCTGCGGGCGGGCGCCGCGGCCCTGGCCGGAGCCCTGCCCCTGGTCGGGGCGGGGCCTGGTGGCGGGGCGGCCGTTGCGCCGGGCCTCGATGAGGCTGACCGCGGCTTCGGGCAGCCAGGCCGAGGCGGTTCCGCTGTCGTCGGAGCCGGAGCCGAACAGGTGCGGGGCGAGCTGCGCCTGGAGGTCGGCCGGGGTGGGCCGGGCCGAGGGCTCCATCTGCATGCAGGACTCGATCAGCGGGCGCAGCTCCTCCGGCAGCCCCTCCAGGTCCGGGCCCTCGCGCAGCAGCATGAACACCGTCTCGACCGGGTTGGCGCCGTGGAAGGGGGCGTGGCCGGTGGCGGCGAAGACGAGGGTGGAGCCGAGGGAGAAGACGTCACTGGCGCCGGTGACGCTGCGGGAGTCCTTGGCCTGCTCCGGGGACATGTAGGCGGGCGTGCCGACGGCGACGTTCGTCATCGTCAAACGCGTGTTCGACACACCCGAGGCGATGCCGAAGTCGATCACCCGGGGGCCGTCCTCGACCACCAGGACGTTGGAGGGCTTGAGGTCGCGGTGGACCAGTCCGGCGCCGTGGATGGACTGCAACGCCTCCGCGACCCCGGCTGCCAGCCAGCGCACCGCCTTGGCCGGCAGCGGCCCGCACTCGTTCACTATCTCCTCGAGCGAGGGAGCGGGGACGTAGGCGGTGGCCAGCCACGGCACGGCGGCGCGCGGATCGGCGTCCACCACGGCCGCGGTGTAGAAGCCGGACACGGCGCGGGCCGCCTCGACCTCGCGCGTGAAGCGCACCCGGAACAGCTGGTCCTCGGCCAGTTCGGTACGGACCGTCTTGATCGCCACACGCCGGCCGGACGCCGAGCGCGCGAGATAGACCAGCCCCATACCGCCGGCTCCCAGCCGTCCCAGCACCTCGAACGGCCCGATACGCCGCGGATCGTGCTGCGTCAGCTGATCCACCACTTGCCTGCCACCTCCCCGTACGAGTCGCGCCACCACATGTGCCCGCGACCGAAGTGCAGCGTCTCACCACCGCACCGCCGTGGCGGCACGCACCCCGATTCTTCCTGGCCGGAGCCCTTGTTGCGAACCCGCCGACAATCGGGGTGTCAGGTGGTAAACAAGACATTCTGCCCGGCTGGGCGGGGTCCCGGTGCCCCGCTCAGCGGCGCAGCAGCGCGAAGGACGCCCCTTGATTGTCGGAGACGACCACGGCCGTGCCGTAGGACGTCTCGAAGGGCGGCACCTGCACCCGGCCGCCGAGCCGCACCACCTGCTCCGCGGCGGCCGCCACGTCCTCGACGGCGAAGTGGACGAGGAAGTGGGGCGGCATCTCGGCGGGGAAGACGTCGGAGACGGGGGCGCGGCCGAAGTCGGGCCGGGCGCCGGGCCCGAACAGGGCGTCGTGGAAGAGGTCGCCGTAGAAGGTGTTGGCCGCCTCGGTGTCGCTGGTGTAGAGCTGCACCCAGGCGAAGGTGCCCGGCTCGTGGCGGCGGCCGAAGCCGGGGTGGGTGCCGGGCTGCCACAGGGCGAAGACGGCCCCCTGACCATCGGTGACCAGCGCGTGCACGCCCAGCTCGCCGAGCGGCAGGGGCGCGGCGATGATCCGCCCGCCGGTCAGACGGATGCGCCGGCACAGGTCCTCGGCGTCCGGGGTCGCGAAGAACACCGTCCACACGGTGGGCAGCCGGCCGTCGGCCTTGCGCCGCAGGGAGGCGACGGGCTCACCGTCCTTCAGCGCCCGCACCCCTTCCCTCGGCAGCTCCGGCTGCTCCTGGAAGGTCCACCCGAAGAGCTCCCCGTAGAAGCGCTTGCCTGCCGCCACGTCGGGCAGCTGCGCGTCCACCCAGCACGGGGTGCCCTCCCTGTACTCCGATGCCCTGTTTTCGGCCATGCCGCCAAACTAACCGTGCCACCCGCACCCCGCAGACCAGGCACACCACGCTCCGCGAAGGGGCACACCCCATTTGCAGTCGGCCGAATCGCGCTCCGATCACCCCTCGGTAAGCTGACGACATGACAGGACAAGTGCGAACCGTCGACGGCCGCGTGGCCGGCCGGCGTGGGCAGGCGACCCGGCAGAAGCTGCTCGACTGCCTCAGCGAGATGCTCAGCTCCTCCCCCTACCGGGACGTCAAGGTCATCGACGTCGCCCGCAGGGCGGGCACTTCGCCCGCGACGTTCTATCAGTACTTCCCCGACGTCGAGGGCGCCGTTCTGGAGATCGCGGAGCAAACGGCGGCCGAGGGCTCCGGGTTGACCGAGCTCGTCGAGGGCCGCTCCTGGGTCGGCAAGGCCGGCTGGCAGACCGCGCAGGACCTCGTCGACGGCTTCCTGGACTTCTGGCGGAAGAACGACGCCATTCTGCGCGTGGTGGATCTCGGGGCGGCCGAGGGCGACAAGCGCTTCTACAAGATCCGGATGAAGATTCTCAACTCGGTGAACAACTCGCTCGCCGACGCCGTCGCCGACCTCCAGGCCAGGGGCCGGGTCGACAAGGACGTGAACCCGGCCGCGATCGCCGGTTCGCTGGTCGCGATGCTCGCGGCGGTGGCCTCGCACCAGAAGGGCTTCACCTCCTGGGGCGTGAAGCAGGCCGAACTCAGGCCCAACCTCGCCCTGTTGGTCCACCTGGGAATCACCGGCAAGAAGCCGACGAAGTAGGCGACGCCAGGCACAGCTCCCCTACTCTCTTTCACAAGTCCTGTCTGGCAGGCGGTGGTTCACCCCGGTGGGCCACCGCCTGTCGCGTTGTGCGGGACCTTGTGCTGACGCGCGGGCAGCGGCCGGTCCTTCACCACGTGCTTCATCACCAGCGTCGACGTCAGCCGCTGCACCCCCGGCAGGGTGGCCAGGCGCTCGTCGTAGAGCCGCTGATAGGCGGCGAGGTCGGCGGCGACCACCCGCAGCAGATAGTCGGGCTCCCCGGCCGCGGCGGGGCTGGCGGTCCTGGTCGCGGGCTCTCCGGCCCTGCTCACGGCGCTGACGGCGGCGGGGTCGGCGTATCTGGTGTGGCTCGGCTGGAGTGTGCTGCGCCGCCCCGGCACCCCCGGCACGGACGGCACCGCCGCCGAGGAGAGCGGCCCCCGGGCCTTCCGGCGCGGTGCGGTGATCAGCGGCCTGAACCCCAAGGGACTGCTGCTCTACCTCTCCGTGCTGCCCCAGTTCCTGGACACCGGCGACGGCGCCCGGCTGCCGGTGCCGGTGCAGACGCTGGCGCTGGGCGCCCTGCACATGGCGTGCTGTGCCGCCGTCTACCTCTCGGTGGGCCTCGCCGCCCGCGCGGTCCTCGGCGCGCGGCCCACGGCGGCGCGTGCGGTGGTGCGCACCTCGGGCGCCGCGATGCTCGGGATCGGCGCGTTCCTGCTGGTGCAGCGGCTGGCCATGCTCTAGAACCAGGGCCTCACTCGCTGCGGGTGTCATCTGCGCAGGTGTCATCTGCGGTGGAGCCGGAACAGCCGGATCTCGCGGGCCACCCGCGCCTGGTAGTCCGCGGCGGGCAGCACCGGGGGCGCGAGGCGGGCGAAGGCGCGGGTCGCCGACACCCGCTGCACCCCGCGCAGCAGCCGGCCGGCGCGGGACCGGTGCCCGTTCTGCCGCATCAGCCGGCCTCCTCGCTCCCGATGGCCTCGAAGATCTCGGTGGTCTCGAAGAGACGTGCCCGGTCGGCGGCGTGCGCCCGGAGCCGGTGGACCGGCCCGAACAGCAGCTCGTCGCCCTTGGCGCGCTTGAGATACAGATGCGCGTCGTGCTCCCAGGGGCCGGTGGCGTCGCCCGGGACCAGGAAGAGCAGGGTGCGGGAGCGGGCGAAGCCGCCGGTGTGGGCGGGGACGATCAGCAGCCCGGCGCTGTGCCCGTCGAGCACCTGGTCGGCCTGCCCGTACAGCCGCCAGCCGCCGTCCGCCCGCCGGGCCTGCACCCCGCCCGCCCGTCCACCGCCCGCCCAGCCGCCGCCGTTGCCGCCGGTGAGCGCGAGGGCGGTGGCGAGTGCCGGGCCCGGGGCGGCGAGGGCGGCGGTGAGCGCACCGGAGGCCAGCCGGGGCAGCAGTCGCGCTCGCTGTGCGTCGGTGCCGAGCGCGAGCAGCAGGGGCGCGCTCAGCACGGTGGTCGCGAGCAGGGGCGAGGGCGCGAGGGCACGCTCCCCGTCTCTTCGCAGGCGAGGGCCAGGTCGGTGACCGAGCAGCCGACGCCGCCGTAGCGCTGCGGGAGCGCGAGGGCGGGCAGGCCGAGCCCGTCGGCGAGGGCGGTCCACAGGGCGGGGTCGTGTCCGGCCGGGGTGTCGACGGCGGCGCGCACATCGGCCGGTGTGCAGCGCTTCGTGAGCAGTTCGCGCAGGGTCCGGCGGATCTCGTCCTGCTCGGCGGTGAAACGGGCGTCCATGCTGAGGCCTCCGATCTGACGAACCGTCATATTAGGTCCGGGAGGGCAGGGATGCCCAGACTTACGCGGGCGGCTGAGCTGACGTACCGTCAGATTCATGGCTTCTTCGAGGAAGGCCGCCGTGGTGGGCGTGGCCCTCTCCGACTGCGGGCGGCTGGACGACGGCACGACCGCCTACGCCCTGCACGCCCAGGCCGCCCGCCGTGCCCTCGCCGACGCCGGTCTCGACCGGTCGCAGGTGGACGGCTTCGCCTCCGCCGGGCTCGGCACCCTGGCCCCCGTCGAGGTGGCGGAGTATCTGGGCCTGCGCCCCACCTGGGTGGACTCGACCTCCGTGGGCGGCGCCACCTGGGAGGTCATGGCCGCCCATGCGGCGGACGCGATCACCGCGGGGCACGCCCGCGCGGTGCTGCTCGTGTACGGCTCCACCGCCCGCGCCGACATCCGCGCCGGCCGCCGCACCGGCACCCTCTCCTTCGGCACCCGCGGCCCGCTCCAGTTCGAGGCCCCGTACGGGCACACGCTCATCGCCAAGTACGCGATGGCCGCCCGCCGTCACCTGATCGAGTACGGCACGACCGTCGAGCAGCTCGCCGAGGTGGCCGTCCAGGCGCGGGCCAACGCGGCGTTGAACCCCGAGGCGCTGCACCGCACGCCGATCACGGTGGACGACGTGCAGTCCGGGCCGCTGATCGCCGACCCCTTCACCAAGCTGCACTGCTGTCTGCGCTCCGACGGCGGCGCGGCGGTGCTGCTGGCAGCCGAGGATGTCGTACGGGACTGCCGTACCGCGCCGGTGTGGGTGCTCGGCACGGGCGAGTACGTCTCGCACTCGGCGATGTCCGAGTGGCCGGACTTCACGGTGTCCCCGGCCGCCGTCAGCGGGCCGCTGGCGTTCCGGCGGGCGGGGGTGCGGCCCGAGGAGATGGACCTCGCCGAGCTGTACGACGCCTTCACCTACATGACGCTGGTGACGCTGGAGGACCTGGGCTTCTGCGCCAAGGGCGAGGGCGGGGCCTTCGTGGAGAAGGGACGGCTGCGGGTCGGGGGCGGCGGGCTGCCGGTGAACACCGACGGGGGCGGTCTGTCCGCCCAGCATCCCGGGATGCGGGGGCTGTTCCTGCTGGTGGAGGCGGTGCGGCAGCTGCGGGGCGAGTGCGGGGGACGGCAGGTGCGCCGGGCCGACGGTTCACTGCCCCGGCTGGCGGTGGCCTCCGGGACGGGCGGCTGGTTCTGCTCGTCGGGGACCGTGGTGCTGGCCCGGGAGTGAGAATCGGGGCATGGGAACCGATCTTCATGAGCTGCTGCGGTCACTGCGGGTGTGGGCCCCGGAGGTGACCGAGCTGCCGGCCTTCGACCCGTCCGAAGCTCCCGGTGCACCGCTGGAGCTGTTCACCCGCTGGTTCGCCGAGGCGGTGGCGGCCGGGCAGACCGAGCCGCACACCATGTCGCTGGCCACGGCGGACGCGGACGGTCTGCCGGACGTGCGCATCGTGACGCTGCACGGCGCCGACGCCGGCGGCTGGGCCTTCGCGACCCACGCGCACAGCCGCAAGGGCACCCAGCTCGACGCCCGCCCTTATGCGGCCCTGGCCTTCTACTGGCCGGTGCTCGGCCGTCAGGTGCGGCTGCGCGGGCCCGTGGAGCAGGCGCCCGCCGAGGAGTCGCAGGCCGATCTGCACGCCCGCTCCACCGCCGCCCTGGCCGCGGCGCTGACCGGCCGGCAGAGCGGGGTGCTGGGCTCGCTCGAGGAGCTGGTCCGGGCGTCGGAGGCGGCCTGGGAGCGCGCCGAGCGGGAACCGGACGCGCCGGTGGAGTCCTGGACGCTGTACCGGCTGCGGCCGGACGAGGTGGAGTTCTTCCAGGGCGACGAACGGCGCCGGCACGTACGGCTGCGCTACCGGCGGACCGGCGAGGGCTGGTCCCGGGAGCTGCTCTGGCCGTAGACCGTGCGCGAGACCGCTGCCCTAGGAGCCCTGGGAGCCCTGGGAGCCCTGGGAGCCCTGGGAGCCCTGGGAGAACGAGTACACGGTGAAGTCGGAGACCGGCCGGTAACCGATGCGCTGGTACAGCGCGTTGCTCGTGGGATCGGCCAGGTCCGTGAAGAGCAGCACCTCCTCCGCCCCGCGTTCGCGGGCGGTCCGGCTGGCCTCGGCCGTGGCCGCCCCGGCGTATCCGCGGCGGCGCAGCGCGGGCGGGGTGTACACGCAGGAGACCCTGACCTGCCCGGCGACCTGCGGGCCCAGGCACGCCATGGCGACGGGCTCGCCCTCGGGATCCTCCCAGTAGGTCACGGCACGCTGCTCGATCCGGGAGTCCGCCCACGCCTCGGGTTCCTGGTACACGGGGTCGCCGACCGCCGCGCAGAAGTCGCGGTACCAGCGGCTCAGATGGGCCCGGTCCTCGGGCCCCGCGGTCCTCGCCCGGCCGGGCGGGACGGGCTGCGGCACGGTCAACTCACCCAGCCGGTACAGCCGTTGCCGCTCGTAGAGCGTGACCTCGGCGCCCGTGCGGCGCCGCCAGGCGTCGGCGAAGGCGGCGGCGGTGTCCTGGTCGCCCTGGACGCCGGGGAGCGACTGGCCGAGGTCGTGGAGCAGACCGGCGAGGGCGTCGGCCCCGGCCGGCGACAGCGGGGTGGGGCACAGCCGGTGCGGCGGAGTGCGGAAGAAGGCGGCCCGTACCTTCCCGTCCTGCTCCAGCACCCCGAACTCGGGGGCCCCGTCGCCGTACGACCGCGCTCCCTGCATGCGCAGGGTCTCGGTGACCGTCAACTGCACGGTGTGCACGGCGGGGTCGGCCCGCAGGAAGTCACCGGCGCGGGCGAGGAAGTCGTCGATGTCCCGGGTGAGATACCAGTCGTGGGAAGCCATGCCTCATGGTGGCGCGGGGAGCGGGCGGGACGCCTCCGAAATTTTGCGGCCGGTGCGTCCATGGCTTCGCGGCCGGTGCACCCCTGCCCTTTGCGCCCGGTGCACCCTTGGCTCGACGGGCCCCCGAGGGGCTCGAACCGGGGCTCGGCCACCGGTGCGGCGAGGGTGTCTACGGCCAGGGCTCCGTCACCGGCTCCGGCGCCGGTGGTTCCGGGTCCGTCGCGAGGCGGGCGTGCAGATGGGCGTCGCGGAAGGCGTCGTGGCGGCCGGCGGCGAAGATGGCGTCCCGCATGGTCCCCTCGTACCGGAAGCCGCAGCGTTCGGCGATGTGGCAGGACACCTCGTGGCCCACGGCGTGGTCCAGCTCCAGGCGGTGCAGGCCGAGGTCGGTCAGCGCCCAGCGCGCGGTGAGCAGCAGCGCCCGGGTGGCGACGCCCCGGCCGCGCGCCTCGGGGAGCACCCAGTAGCCGACGCGGGCCACCCGCAGCAGCGGCCGGATGTCGCTGACGGCGATGTGGCCGAGGAGGGCGCCGCTGCCGGCGTCGGAGACGCGGAACGACGCCGTGGTCCCGTCCTCGGCCTGCGCCACCCGCCCGCGCAGCACCTGACGGGCGCCGGCGAGGTCCGTGACCGGGCGGAAGGGGGTGTTCCAGCGCCGGAACTCGGGGTCGGTGGTGCCGCGCAGCCAGGCCTCCACGTCGCTGCGGGACGCCGGGTCCCAGGGACCCAGGTGCAGTCCGTGACCGTGGAGCTCCGCGACGGTGCGGGCCGAGGCGCGCTCGGGTGGGTGGGCCATGGCCCCATTCAAACCCGCCGCACCGGCCGGAACACGGGAATATCCGCGCGGAAGGTCACCTCCAGCTCCATCCCGGGGCGGGGGCCGCCCGCCGCCTCCGCGTCCACGAGCTCCGTCATCATCCTCGGCCCCTCCGCGAGGTCGACGACGGCGGCGGTGTAGGGGGTGCGGGCGGCGAAGGGCGGCAGGTCGTTGCGGTGTACGACGGACCAGGTGTAGAGCGTGGCCCGGCCGCTCGCGGTCTCCCAGGTGACGTTCTCGCTCCAGCAGTGGGGGCAGAACTCGCGCGGGTAGTGGTGGGCGCGGCCGCAGTCGCCGCACCGGCGGACGAGCAGCCGTCCCTGCGCGGCGGCTTCCCAGTAGGTCCTGGTGAAGGCGTCGGCCTCGGGAGCGGCGGCGTTCCCGGATCGGGATGCGTTCTCCATCTGCGCCTGCCGGGGTCGGGGGCGAACACACGCCTGACGGTGTGCCAGTTTCACCGTTTCCGCACACCGCCCGCAAGACCGCCCCGCAGGCCACGGACGGGTCCGCACAGTTGTGATCGATCCGCAACCGATTGTGGTCTTGACCGATACCCATCAAGCAGGTGCGTGATTACGCTCGCGCTCATGGCCGACACCACCGACCCCACCAGCAGATCCGCGCAGCCCACGGACCCTGCCCCGCCCGACCGCCCCGTCTATGTCGTCGGCGGCGGACCCGGGGGGCTCGCCGTCGCCCACGCGCTCCGCTCGCGGGGGCTCAGGGCCGTGGTGCTGGAGCGGTCCGAGCAGGTGGGGGCCTCCTGGCGGCGCCACTACGACCGGCTGCGGCTGCACACCACCCGGCGCCAGTCGGCCCTGCCGGGTCTGCCGATGCCACGCCGGTTCGGGCGGTGGGTGGCCCGCGACGACGTGGTCCGGTACCTGGAGAAGTACGCCGAGCACCACCGTCTCGAGATCGTCACCGGGGTGGAGGTCTCCCGCGTGGAGCGCACCCCGGACGGCACCGGCTGGCTGCTGCGCGCCACCGGCGGCCGCGAGCTGACCGGCGCCGCGGTCGTCGTCGCCACCGGCTACAACCACACCCCGCGGGTGCCCGACTGGCCCGGCCGCGACAACTTCACCGGCGAGTTCCTGCACGCCTCCGCCTACCGCAACCCGGCTCCCTTCACCGGCCGGGACGTGCTGGTGGTGGGCGTCGGCAACACGGGCGCCGAGATCGCCGTCGACCTGGTGGAGGGCGGCGCCTCCCGGGTGCGGCTCGCGGTGCGCACCGCCCCGCACATCGTGCGCCGCTCCACGGCGGGCTGGCCCGCCCAGTACTCGGGCATCCTGGTGCGGCATCTGCCGGTGAAGCTGGTCGACCGGATCAGCCGGCTGCAGGCGAAGGTGGCGGTGCCGGACCTCTCCGAGCACGGCCTGCCCCGCCCCGAGACCGGCCTGTACAGCAGGGTCCTGCAGGGCGCCATCCCGGTGCAGGACGTCGGGCTGATCGACGCCGTGCGCAGCGGCCGGGTGGAGGTCGTGGCCGCCGTGGAGGGCTTCGAGGACGACAAGGTCCTCCTCGCCGACGGCACCCGCATCGGCCCGGACGCGGTGATCGCGGCCACGGGGTACGAGCGAGGCCTGGAGCCGCTCGTCGGGCACCTCGGCGTCCTGGACGAGCGGGGCAGACCCGTGAGCCACGGGCCCCGCAGCCCCGAGGGCGCCCCGGGCCTGTACTTCACCGGCTACACCAACCCCATCAGCGGCAACCTCCGTGAGCTGGCCATCGACGCCCAGCGGATCGCCAGGGCGGTGAGCCGGGGCGGCGCACCGGGGGTGTCCCGCCTTCCGGGGTGAGCGCAAGGACCAACAGCCCTCCACGCATCCGCCGGACGACGCTCCTCCGAGCACCACCCTCGCCTCAACTGACCTTGTCCGGGCCGTTCCTGACATTCCGCCCGTTCAGTAATCTGACAGTACGTCAGTTGGTAGCGGCTGTCTCACAGGAGCGGGCGAAGCCATGCTTGGATCGACCCACGGCACCCTCACCACCGACTACCGCCGGACCCGGGCCATCGCCTGCGGCGAGCGGACCGGTCCCGTCGTGCACGGCAGGCCGGCCGAGGCGGGCGACACGGACGTCAGCGGGCGCCCGCTGTGCGCCGAGGTCCCCGATCTGGACCGGCTGTTCCGGCCGGAGTCCGTGGCCGTGACGGCACGGCCGATGCCCCGCCGCGCGCCGGTGACCGGCCGCCGCCGCGGCACCCCGTACCCGCACCTGCTCGCCGCCGACCGGGCCGCCCGCCGCGGTGGGCGCCGGAGGTGAAGCCGATGAGGGTGCCGGACCGCTGCTGCCGCATCACCGCCGAGGCGGCGCGGAACACCGTGAACGTGCCCTTCAGATGCGTCGCGAGGCACGGTTTCTGACGGACCGTTAGATCTGCGTACCCGAGCTCGGCGGGGACCCGCACCGACATGCGGGTGCGCGCCACGGGCGCCACCGCGTTGGCGGTGACCCCGTACCGGTGCAGGCCGGGCGAGTGCCGTATCGACGACCCGCGGCCCGCCCGCCATCGTGGCCATCTACGGCGGCTCCGACCAGATCCAGCGCACCACCGGCTGGAGGGCGGGCACGCGGTCACGCCGGAGGACCTGGAGGCGGCCGAGGAGCTGGCGGGGACGCGGGTGCGGGCCGGTGACATCGTGCTGGTGCGGACCGGGCAGATCCGGCTGTGCCTGGACGGGGACCGGCAGGGCTACGCCCATCCCTCGCCGGGGCTGTCGATCCGCACCCCGGAGTGGTTCCATGCGCGGGACGTCGCGGCGGTGGCCGGCGACACCGTCACCTTCGAGATCTTCCCGCCGGAGATACCCGGACTGTGGCTGCCGGTGCATGCCCTGCACCTGGTGGAGATGGGCATGCCGCAGGGGCAGAACTGGGATCTCGAAAAGTTGTCCACAACCTGTGGAGAAACCGGCCGCTATGCGTTCCTGCTGTCGGCGACGCCGGAACCCTTCACCGGCGGGACGGGCGCCCCCGTCCCGCCCGTCGCCGTCCTCTGCCCCCCCCTGGTGCCTTTCGTTGCGAAAGGCCTTGTGCGGCGCGGCGCTGTCCGCCCCGAGCACGGCAGCGCCGCCCGCTCCCTGATGCCGGCGCTCCCGCCCCCGGTCCCCGTCGGCCCTGAGGGACCCGCGCCGGACAACGACCCACACTCGCCGAGGACTCCCGTCGAAGCCCTCGCCGTCCCCTCGCGGCGAATCGCTGTCGACCAGCGTGATCAGTCGGACACGCCGCGTCAATGACGCGAACCGGATGATCGCCGGGGAGGGGCATATGCCCAGCTCAGACCGCACCGCGCACGGAAGCATGCCCGGCGCACCCCTCATGACGAATCCCGGGCCGCCCGGCTGCCCGTGCCACCGTGCACCGGCCGGCACGCCCGGCCGCACGGGTCACCCCCACGTGCGCCCGCTGTTCAACGGCCCCGTACGGAAGCCGGCTTCCGCAGGGCTCAGACCGCCTCGTACGCCAGCCCGTCGTAGGTCGGTGTCCGGCCGGTGCAGGCCGGGGTGGCGGGTCCCGCTTCGGGGCAGCGGTCGAGTTCGCACCAGATGCGCTTGCCGGTGCCCTCGCAGCTCCAGCCCCAGCGGTCGGCGAGGCCGTCGACGAGGGCGAGTCCGCGTCCGCCGGTCGCCTCGCCGTCCGCCCAGCGCGGGACCGGCGCCTGGGCGCTGCGGTCGGCCACCTCCAGGCGGACGGTGGCGGTTTCGGCCGCGGTGCCCGGCAGGGACAGGCGCAGCACGGCCGGACAGCCGGTGTGCACCACGGCGTTGGTGACGAGTTCCGAGACCAGCAGGATCAGGGTCTCGGCGAGGGACTCGTCGGCCCCTATCCCGGACCCGGCCAGACGTGAGCGGGCCCACCGCCGGGCCCGTCCCACCTCAGCGGGGTCGGGCCGGATCTCCAGCTGCACTTGAAGCACCTGCACCGCTCACACCATCCGAACCGGCGGACACTTGGACTCGCGCCTCACGAGGGCCACGATCGTAGCCATTTTCTGCATGGCCAGAACAACGGCCGGGTCAGGGGTCACGGAACGTGAATCCCTGTTGGGACAGCATGGTTGACGTACAGTCACCCCAACAAGCGCTTCGGGCATATTCCAGCGCGAAGGAGTACCCGTACGGCATACTGTGCGACGCTCGCCGCGAGGAGTCGAACAGGCGGCAACCGTCGGCCGGAACGCACGATCGGCGCTCACATCCACTCGCATCTCACACAAGGTACCGGAGCGGAGGGCCGACTCCGGGCCGTGACGAGACGCCCCGAGGACACAACCCGGTCTCAACTCTCCGTGATCAAGCAATGCCACGATCCGTGACATCCGCCGGGCGCTCCCGGGCAAGCACCGCAGGCGGCGCCCGTTTCAGCCGTTCCGGGCGAGCAGATCAGCGGCCAGCCGTTCCTCACTCTCCGTCACTCCGCCCGCACGACGGGTGCGCACCCAGGCCCGCTTGAGGTGCAGATGCACGTCCGACTCCCAGGTGAAGCCCATGCCGCCGTGCACCTGGAGGCAGTCGCGGGCGCCGCGCACGGCGGCCTCGTCGGCGAGCAGCCGGGCGGCGGCGATGTCGGCGGGGTCGGCGGTGACGGCGGCGGCGTAGACGGCGGCGCGCGCCGTCCCGGCCCGCACATGGATGTCCGCGCACAGATGGGCGACCGCCTGGAAGGCGCCGATGGGCCGTCCGAACTGCTGACGGGTCCGGGCGTGTTGCGCGGCCAGTTCGCACACCCGCGTGGCGGTGCCGAGCTGTTCGGCGGCGGTGAGCAGCACCGCCACGGGATCGGCGGGCCCCGGCCGGGTGACACCGGCCCGGTGCAGGGGGGTGAGGGGGTCCACGGAGTCGAGCGGCACGGCCCCGGCGGGGTCACCGAGGACCACGTCCGCCTCCGCCAGCCACTCCACCAGCGGTCCGTCGACGGCGGTGACGACCCTCTCGCCGGTGGCCGCGCCGGGCACGGAGCCGGCCGCCAGGTGGGTGGCCACCAGCGGTCCGGGCAGCAGGGCGCGGCCCGCCTCCTCGAAGGCCAGCACCGCCTCGGGCAGCCCCAGTCCGACGCCGCCGTCCTGCTCCGGCAGCCGCAGCGCGAAGAACCCGGCCTCGCCCAGCGTCCGCCACAGGTCCCGGTCGAGCCGCCCCGGCCGGTCCACGGCCGCCCGCAGTGCCGCGCGGTCGAACCGCCGCTCCAGCAGGGTCCGTACGCCGTTCTTGAGCGCCTTCTGGTCGTCGGTGAGGCGGAAGCGCACCGGTTCACCGTCCCTTCGGCAGGCCGAGGATCCGCTCGGCGACGATGCTCCGCTGGATCTGCGAGGTGCCGGCCGCGATGGTGTACGACAGGGAGTTCAGCCGCTCCCGGGTCCACGGCTGTGCGGCGTCCAGCGCGTCCGGGCCGAGGACGTCCGCCGCGGTGTCGAACAGCTCCTGGCGGGCGTGCGAGTAGGCCAGCTTGAACACCGAGCCGCCGGCCCCGGGCACCGCGTCCGGCCCCTCGGCCGCGCTCACGTTCCACTGGACCAGCCGCCACAGCGCCCGGAACTCCGCCTCCAGCCCGCCCAGCCGGCGCCGCAGCGCGGGATCGTCCCAGCGGCCGTTCTTCCGTGCCCGGGCGGCCAGTTCGGTCAGCGCCCGGCGGCAGGCCACCACCTCGCCGGCGAATGCGGTGCCGCGCTCGAAGGACAGGGTGACCTGGGTGACGCGCCAGCCGTCGTTCTCGGCGCCGACCCGGCAGGACACCGGTACGCGCACCTCGTCGAGGAACACCTCGGCGAACTCGGCCGACCCGGCGAGGGTCGTCAGGGGCCGCACGGTCACGCCGGGAGTGTCCATGGGCATCGCCAGCCAGGTGATGCCCCGGTGCCGGGGCGCCTCGGGGTCCGTGCGGACCAGCAGTTCGCACCAGTCGGCGACCTCGGCGTGCGAGGTCCAGATCTTGGAGCCGTGCACCACGTAGTGGTCGCCGTCGCCGCCCCAGGCGCGGTGCTCCTCCCAGACGTCGTCGGCGCGCTCCAGGGCGTAGGGGATCCAGCCCATCTGGCCCTCGCTGTAGGCGAGGGTGAGCCGGGGGAAGCGCACCAGGACGCCGCTGAAGAGGAAGTCCGTCATCGAGGCCATCGCGTTGTTGAAGGACAGCGAGGCCTGCACGGCGGGCGGGGCGTCCGGGGAGGCGGCGGGCATCTGGGAGCTGGACCCGATGTGCATGTTGACGACCGTGCCGGTGTCCTGGCAGGCGGCGAAGAACGGGTCCCAGTAGCCGGAGTGGATCGAGGGCAGGCCGAGGTGGGTGGGGATCTCGGAGAAGGTCACCGCCCGCACCCCGCGGGCGGCGTTGCGCTCGATCTCGGCGACCGCCAACCCGACGTCCCACAGCGGTATCAGGCACAGCGGGATGAGCCGGCCGCCGCTGTCCCCGCACCACTCCTCGACCATCCAGTCGTTGTAGGCGCGCACGCAGGCCAGGGCGACCTCCTTGTCGTGCGCCTCGGCGAAGGTCTGCCCGCAGAAGCGGGGGAAGGTGGGGAAGCACAGGGACGCCTCGACATGGTTGAGGTCCATGTCCTTCAGGCGTTCGGCCGGGTCCCAGCAGCCGGGGCGCATCTGGTCGCGGGTGATGCCCTCCAGGGTCATCTCGTCGCGGTCGAAGCCGACGGCGGCGATGTTGCGCTTGTACGGGAACTGCAGGTCCTCGTAGATCCACCAGTCGGTGGGCGGGCCGTCCGGGTCCATGGTGATCCGGTACTTGCCGCCGACGTAGGCGAGTTCCCCGATGCCGGCGGTCAGCGGCCTGGGCCCGCGGTCGCGGTACTTGGCGGGCAGCCACCGCTCGAAGAGGTGGGCGGGCTCGATCACATGGTCGTCGACGCTGATGATGCGGGGCAGTTCCGTGGTCATGGGTCCCCTCCGCCGGACGGTGTGTATCTGATGGATCGTCAGATAGCATCCCACCTGACGGGCCGTCAGCCAAGCAGGGGGCAGCCATGAACGACACCCCGGAGTCCTTGAGTTCCGCGCGCACGCTGTGGGAGCTGCTCGACCGGCGCGCCCGCCTCACCACCGGGCGCACGGGGTCACCGTCGCGGGCGGATCGACCGCGTTCTACTCGATGTTCCTGGCCGAGCAGCGCAAGCGGCCCGGCACCCCGGTGGTGCCGACGCTGCGGCTGCTCGCGGGCGGCGGGGCGCCCAAGCCGCCGGAGCTGTATCACGCGGTGACCCGGGAGATGGGGGTGCGGCTGCTGCACGGCTACGGCATGACCGAGGTCCCGATGATCACCATGGGCTCGCCGGACGATACCGACGAGCAGCTGGCGACGACGGAGGGCAGGCCGCCCGCGGGCATGGAGATACGGGTCGTCGGCGGGGAGATACGGCTGCGCGGCGAGGCGGTGTGCCGGGGCTGTCTGGACCCCGCGCAGACGGCGGAGGCCTTCGACGAGGAGGGCTTCCTGCGCACCGGCGACCTCGGACACCTCACCGGCAGCGGGCATCTCGTCCTGACCGGGCGGCTGAAGGACGTGATCATCCGCAAGGGCGAGAACATCTCGGCCCGGGAGATCGAGGACCTGCTGCACCGGCATCCGGCGGTCGGGGACGTGGCGGTGATCGGGCTGCCCGACGCCGAGCGGGGCGAGCTGGTGTGCGCGGTGGTGGAGCGCGCGCCGGGCATCGAGCCGCCGTCGCTGGAAGGGCTGGTGTCCTTCCTGCGCGCGGAAGGGCTGTCCGTGCACAAGCTGCCGGAGCGGCTGGAGGTGGTGGACGCCCTTCCGCGCGGCCGGACGCTGCGCAAGGTGCTCAAGTACGAGCTGCGCGAGCGTTACGGCGGTACGGCTGCTGCTGCTCGGGGCGGTACGGCTACTCGGGAGCGCGGTACGGCTACTCGGGGACGGTGAAGTAGCGGGCGAAGGCCGGGACGACCTCGTACTCGGAGACCTTGCCGTCGCCCTCGGCGTCCAGGGTGGCGGCGGCCGTGCGGGCGGTCTCCTCGGCGACACCGAGGACCTTCAGGACCCGGGCCGCCTCCTCGACGGTGGCCGCCCCGTCACCGTCGGTGTCGGCGACGGCGAGGGCCGCGCTCAGGAAGGGGCGGGCGATCTCGGCGAACCGGTCCGGGTTGTCACGCAGCCGCTTGACCGCGCCGTTGACGAACTCCTCGCGGGTGATGCGCTGGTCACCGTCGCGGTCCGCGATGCCCGCCATGCCCTGCCAGAACGCCTCGGCCCCGATGTACAGGGCCTGGCCCTTGTCGGACCGGGCGGCGGTGCCGAACTCCGCGAGCAATGCCTTGGCCGCTTGGCTGAAGTCCTCGCGGTCGATATAGCCGTTGCCGTCCTGGTCGAAGGTGGCGAACCGGGCTGCGATCCTGCGCTCGTACTCGCTGGTGACCATGTCTTCTTCAGGCCGCCTTAGGTCGGGGAACGTCTCGCTCGGAGCGTACGTGAGCGGCGGGGGGCCGGGGGCGCCGGCATCAGGGTTGTGCCAGGAACGGGAGCATTCCGCGACATCCGTGCACGGACGGGCACGGAGGCGGTGCGGTTCGTGTCCTGAGGTCGGTTTCCGGTCGGGTCCCGGGAGACTCCTGCGGTCTCGTGAGACTTCTGGGTACCCGAGGTGAACGGTGCCGGGCCGCGCTCCGCAACGGTGCCGGGCCGGGTCAGGCCGACAGCGGGCGGGAGTCGTCCGACACCGCGGACGGCACATCGGGATGTATGTCGAACAGGCGGCGGACCCCGAGCGCGCCGAGCACCTTGTTGACATGGCTGCCGTCGGCCGCGCCCCGGGCGGGCAGGATCAGCCGCAGGCTGCCCTGGCAGGAGCGCAGCAGCCGGCGGGCGGCGATCAGCACGCCGACCCCGCTGGAGTCGCAGAACCACACCTCGGACAGATCGAGGACGAGGCGGTGTCTGCCGTCGGCCACGGCGTCGTGCACCCGCTGGCGCAGCACAGGGGACGTCACCAGGTCCAGCTCGCCCGACACCCGGAGCACGGCCCACTCGCCCTGCTCCATGTCGGTCACTTTGAAACTCACCACCACGCCCCTCACTGTCGAAACCGGAAGCAGTACCTACGCTTCCTTGCTGCGCGGCTGCCCACCGGCCGTTCCCTGAAACCCGGGCGAGGAAACGGTAACCGAATAGAAAAGGCTTGTTTCAGTCGACTTCGAACCGATTCGATCGGTTCCGATCGGCGCTTGCCCGGGTAGGCGCCGCACGGACGACCGCCGGCCTGCGCGACGGAGCCCCTTACCATCCCCGGTCCGCCAGGGGGCGCACATTGCCACAAAGGGGCGTGAACTGTCGCACATGCCGACTACATTCGTTCAGACTGCGGGCACAGGCTGAATCCGGGCGGCGCGGCACCGGAAGGCACGGTGCCGCGGGAGGAACTGGGGGTGAGGAGCCACATGGCGACCAGGGACGTATCACCCGTACCGCCTCGCTGGGACCGCAAGATGCAGCAGCGGCTGGCCCGCGGGGAGGCGGCCGCCCTGGGCGAGCTCTACGACCGGTACGCCTCCCTGGTGCACGGCCTCGCCCACCGCGTCCTCGGCGACGAACGGGCCGCCGACACCCTCACCCGCGACGTCTTCGCCCACGTCTGGGAACACCCCGACACCTACGACCCCAGGCAGGGCCCGCTGCGCAGCTGGGTGGCGGCGCTCACCCGCCGGCTGGCCGTCCAGCGCCTGCGCGCCACCGAGACCGCGGCACTCGCCCGCGGCGGCCCCGGCAGCACCGAGGACCTGGAGCGCAAGGTACGCCGCGCCTCGGTGGCCGCCCGCGCCGACTACATCGTCCAGTCCATGCCGGCCCCGCTGCGCGCCGCACTGGAATCGGCCTACTTCAAGCGCCGCGACTACCGCCAGACCGCCGCCGACCTGGGCGTCACCGAGGACGAGGCGCGCCGCCGCCTCCGGCTCGGCCTCCAGCTGCTGGCCACCGCCCAGGACGCCGCCGCACCCGGCTCCCGGGGAGCCCCGCCCGAGATCGGAGGTGCGGCGTGACGGAGGACCCCTTCGAGGCGTACAGCGACCCCGGCCACTCGGCCCGGGTGCCGCTCCCCCGCGACTCCGTGGAGGACACCGGCGCCCCGCTGCCCGCACCGGCCACCGCGGGCCAGGGCGCCGTGCAGCCCCTGGCCCTCGAGCATCCGGTGCTGAAGTCGCTGCTGGGCGCCTGGGCGCTGGCCGCCTGCGCCCCGGAGGAGGCCGCCGCCGTCGAGGAGCATCTCGGCGAGTGCGGCGCCTGCGCCGACGAGGCGCTGCGGCTGCGGGAGGCGGTCGGCCTGCTGCAGCGCCCCGAGAGCCTCGACCTCGACCCCGCGCTGCGCACCCGCGTCCTGGAGTCCTGCCTGGAACGCCGCCCGCCGCGCATCCCCGTCCCCGACTGGGCCGCCGCCTACGACGCCGAGACCGCGCGCCTGGACGCGCTGCTGCAGGACTTCGGCGACGCGGAGTGGCACGCCCCGGTGCGGCTGCGCTGGTACGAGGCCGACGAGGCGGCCAGCCGCCGGACCACCGTCGCCGGGGTCATCGCCCATCTGATGACGGTGGACGGCCTGGTCGCCGTCGCCCTCGGCCTGGACGACCCGCTCGGCGAGGTCACCGCCGAGCGGCCCACCCCGTCGGCGCGCACCGAGGCGTACTGGCGGGCCGCCCACTTCCCGCCCACCCGCTCCGTACGGGCGCCCTGGCGTGCGCAGACCCACAACCTGGTGCGCACGGTGTCCTTCACCGGCGGCCAGGACGCACGCGGCGGCATGCCCGTGCAGTACGGCGACTTCGAGCTGCCGCTGCACGACGCGATGCTGGACCGCGCCTTCGAGTGCTGGGTGCACGCGGAGGACATCGCCGACGCGGTGGACTACCCGTACGACCCGCCCTCCGGCCGGCATCTGCACCACATGGTCGATCTGGCGGCACGGCTGCTGCCGTCGGTGCTGCAGGCGCGGCGGCGGTCCGGTCTCGCGGCGCCCGCGGAGCGCCGGCTGGTGGCCGCCGGGGAACCCGGGCGCAGCCTGCGGCTGGAGATCGAGGGCTCGGGCGGCGGCGAGTGGCTGATCCCGCTGGACTCCCCCGCGGCGAAGGGCTCCGCCGAGCACGAGGTGGCGCATGTCGCGCTGGACGGGGCGGAGTTCTGCCGCCTGGCCGCCGGCCACGTCCCTCCGCTGGAAGCGGCGGCGGGTCAGGTGGGTGACCGTGAGGCCATCAAGGACGTGTTGCTGGCTGCGGCGAGTTTGAGCCGGATGTAGCCGTTCCCTTCAGGGGCGCGGGGAACTGCGCGACCAGCCACAAACGACCCGCGGCCGCCCGGTCACAACAAGCCCCGAGCTGCTAGGTGTAGGCGCTACGCGAAAACGACCGTCCGCCGACCGTTGAGCAGAATCCTCCGCTCCGCATGCCACTTCACGGCCCGCGCCAGCGCCTGGCACTCCACATCACGCCCCACCGCCACCAACTGCTCCGGCGTGAGCTCGTGCCCGACCCGCTCGACCTCCTGCTCGATGATCGGCCCCTCGTCGAGATCCGCGGTCACATAGTGCGCCGTCGCCCCGATCAGCTTCACACCCCGCGCATGCGCCTGGTGATACGGCTTCGCGCCCTTGAAGCTCGGCAGGAACGAGTGGTGGATGTTGATGATGCGCCCCGACAGCTGCTTGCACAGATCGTCGGAGAGCACCTGCATGTAGCGAGCGAGGACGACCAGCTCGACCCGCTCCTCCCGCACGATCTCCAGCAGCCGCGCCTCCGCCTCCGGCTTGGTCTCCTTCGTCACCGGAATGTGGTGGAACGGGATGTTGTACGAGGCCACCAGCTCCGCGAAGTCCGGGTGATTGGACACCACTCCGGCGATCTCCACCGGCAGCGCACCGATCCGCGCCCGGAACAGCAGGTCGTTCAGGCAGTGCCCGAACTTGCTGACCATGATCAGAATGCGCATCTTCTCGTCGGCACGGTTGATCTGCCAGTCCATCTGGAAGGAGTCACCGATCGCCGCGAAGCTCGCCCGCAGCTTGTCCACCGTCACCGGCGACTCCGCCGAGAAGTGGACCCGCATGAAGAACAGCCCGGTGTCGTGGTCGCCGAACTGCTGGCTGTCCTCGATGTTGCAGCCGGTCATGAACAGGTAGCTCGACACGGCGTGCACGATGCCCTGCTTGTCGGGGCAGGACAGGGTGAGGACGTACTGGTCGGCCTGACCGGTCTGGGCCGCTGCTCGGGTGGGCTGCTCGCTCATGGGAAAAGGTTCCCACACCCGCACAGGCGCCCGGCGAACCGTCCCGTCACGCGGAACGGGTCATGATCCGCAGCACCTCGAGGGTGCGCGGCGGCGCGTCCGGGTCCTCCCCGTCGCTGGTGGCCATCCGCACATGGGCGTCCCGCGCGGCCCGCACCGCCTCGGGCCAGCCGGGGTGCTCCAGGTAGGCGGTGACCGGTGCGTCCGGGCCGACCTGGTGCATGATCCGCAGCACCCGCAGCACGGCGGTGTCGACCAGCGCCGCCTCCTGGGAGTCGCGGAAGATCGTGCCGACGTACTTCTCGGCGGACCAGTTGTCCAGCCAGGTGTCCTCGACCAGCCGGTACACGGCGTCGGTGACGTCACCGTAGCCGTCCACGCCGGCCAGCCAGACGTCCCGATGGAACACCGGGTCGGAGAGCATGTGCAGCGCGGAGCGCACATGGCTGCGCCAGCGCCACCACGGCATGTCGTTGAGTGGCATGCCGCCCATGGTGGAGGAGCGACGGCCGCGACGGGAAGAGTTCTCCGTACCTTGCACGGTCGTCGATCGTACGTTTCGCCCCACAAGCACCTCGCGGGGACCCCGCAATTCACCTTTCGGTAACCGTCCGTCGACCGTGGGTCACCTCCGGGTTGGCCGTGTGACGGAATCGTGCGTGCCCATGACCGGCAGGCGACGCAACGGCAGCAGGTTCCTCTCCCGTCTCCTCCCCCGGCCCGGCCGTGGCCGCGCCCTGGCCGCGGGCGCCCTGGCGGCGTGCGTGCCGCTGATCACCGGCTGCGGGATCGTCCCCGGTGCCACACAGGGCGCCGGGGACGGCCCGATCACGGTGATGACCTGGGCGCCGGAGAACACCGGCGCGAACGACAAGCCCGGGATGCCCGCCCTGGCCCGCGCCTACGGCCGCTGGGTCAACGCCCGGGGCGGCATCGGCGGCCGCGAACTGCGGGTGCTCACCTGCAACGAGCGGAACGACAGCGTGACCGTCGCCCGCTGCGCCCGGCGCGCGGTCGAGGAGGGCGCCGTCGCCGTCGTCGGCTCCTACAGCCAGCACACCGACTCCTTCCTGAACACCCTGGAGAGCGCCGGCATCCCCTACATCGGCGGCTACGGCATCACCAACGACGAGTTCACCAGCCCTCTGTCCTACCCGGTCAACGGCGGGCAGCCGGCGCTGCTGGCCGGCCTCGGGCGGGCGCTGGCGGACCGCTGCGGGCCGGTCGCCCTGGTCCGGCCGGACACCATCGCGGGCGACCAGCTGCCGCCGCTGCTCGACTCGGGCCTGGCCGCAGGCGGTCACGGGCGGGCCGGCGACCAGCGGGCCGCGGAGGACGCCACCGCCTACGACGACCACGTCCGGCAGGCCCTTCGGCGGGCCACCGCCGACCCGGACCGGCCCGGCTGTGTGGTCCCGGCGCTGGGCGATCGCACGCCCACCTTCATGGACTCCTTCCGCCGGGCCCGCGCGGACTTCCCCGAGGTGCGCACCGCGACCGTGCTGGGCAGCGTCGACCAGACCACGATCAACGCCTCCGGCGGGGCGTCGGGCCCCTACGAGGGCGCGTACGTCACCGGCTGGTACCCGCAGGCGAGCGACGAGCGCTGGGACGCGATGAAGGAGGTGATCGAGCAGGAGGCGTTCGGCGACACCCGCATCGACCCGGCGGACGCCGGGGTGCAGACCACCTGGATCGCCTATACCGTCATGCACCGGGTCGTCGAGACGCTCGGCGGCGGGGAGGTCAGCGCCGACGCCGTCACCGACGCGCTGGACGGCGGGCTGAAGGTGAGCACCGGCGGGCTCACCCCCACCCTGCGGTGGAAGGCGCGGCAGGAACTGGCCGCCGTGGGCTTCCCGCGCATGGTCAACGCCGAGGTGACCCAGCAGGTGGTCAGGGACGGGCGGCTGGTCGCGGCCGGCAAGGGCTTCACCGACACCACCGGGACCCTTCAGGCGGCCGACCTGGTGTGAGGGCGAGGCCGGCCGCTCAGACGGATCCTGGGAGGGAAGGGAGGGAGGGAAACGTCACAGCTGGGTCGGCTGGCGCTCGGTCAGGCCGTACTCGCGCGCCACCGCGTTCCACAGCTGGGAGGCCTTGCCCTTCTGCGCGGTCGCCACCCCGCTGGCCCGGTTCCCGGCCTGGGTCTGGGGAGTGGAGCGCGCCTGGCCCTTCTTGCACATCTTGCGCTGGTTCTTGGCGACCTGGTCGGCCCACGCGGCGTAGTGGTTGTCGGCGGACGCCGAGGCCTGCCACGCCTTGGTGAGCGCGGCGGTCAGCTCGGTGTGCCGGGGCAGCTTGTCCACGGACAGCTCACGGAGATCCGTGACCAGCTGGCTGCGCTGCCTGGCCGCGTCCCGCAGATTCTTGGACGCCTCCGGCAGATTGCGGCACGCCTTCACATCGGCCACCGACTTGATCACGGTGGAGCGGCTGTCCCCGCTGGAGGCGAGCAGCTTGTCCAGCGCCACGGCCTGCTCACGGGCCGGATCGGCGGACGGCGAGGGGGAGGCCGACTCGCTCGCGGGGGCGGTGGCGGACACCGTCTGTCTCTTGTCGTCGCCGTCGTCGTCCCCGCCGTCCTCGGCGAGCAGGGCGCCCGCGCCGATGCCGACGGCGGCGATCACCACGCCGACCGCGGCGAGCACCGGCACCCGCGAGCGGGGGCCGCCCCCGCGTCCGCCGCGCCCGCCCGCGCCGGCGGACCGGGGCGGCAGGGTTTCGTCGATGCGCGGGAGCTGCTGGGTCGCCCCGGCGGGGCCGCCGCCGCTGTCGCTGCGGAAGAGGTTGTCGACCTCGGCCGGCGGCTGCCGGTTGCCGTCACCGGGCTGTGCGCCGAAGCCCTGGCCGGGGACGGGCGGGATGTACTGGGTCGCCTCGGCGTCGGGGTGGCCGGCGGGCGGCTGCGGCCGGCGCAGCGAGCGGGTCTCCTCGGAGTCCTCCCCGGCGGGCCGCTCCGGCGGCAGCCCGCCCGGAGCGACCGGGGGTATGTACTGCGTCGCGCCCTCGTCGGCCCCGTTGCCGGTCACGGGCGGTATGTACTGCGTGGCGCCCTCGGGAGAGGCCCCGTGCGCAACGGGGGGTATGTACTGCGTCGCGCCCTCGGGAGCGGCGGCGGGCTGCTGCTGCGGGGCGGCGCCGTAGGCCTGACCGCCGCCGTGCGTGCCGTAGCCGGAGTGCTGGGCGGAAGGGCCGTGGCCGGCCTGCGCGGCGGAGGAGCCCTGGCCGGCGTCGGCGGGCGGCAGCGGGCCAGGTCCGGCGTGCCGGCCGGAGGCGGGCGGCAGCGAGCCCGGTTGCTGGTGCTGCTGCGCGGTCGGGGTGCCGCCGTGCTGGTACGAGGCGGAGGGTGCCGGCGCGCCCTCGGGAGGCAGCGGGCCGGGCCCGCTCTGCGGCCCGGCAGGAGGCAGCTGCCCGGCCGGGGGCTGCTGTCCGGCCGACGGCTGGTGCGCGCCCGGCGTGCCCCAGGGGGACGGCGTCCCGGAGTCCCACTGGCCGGAGCCGGCCGCGGCGGACGGGGCCTGGGGCTGAGCCTGCGGCTGCGGCTGCTGCCAGCCCTGGCCGCCGGCCGGGGCCTGCTGGTGCGGCCCCTCGCCGGGGCCCCACGGCTGGCCCCAGCCCTGGCCGCCGGGGGGTGCCGAGGCGGGGGGCTGTGCGGACGGCCGGGAGGGCGCGGGGCCGGTCGAGGGCGTCGCGCCCGGCAGCAGGGGCTCACCGCCGTCGGAGGGCAGCACGATGCCTTCGCGCGCGGGGCGCGACGAGGGCTCCTCGCCCTGTCCACTCTGCGTCACCGGGACTCCTACCAATGGGGTACCTTGTGAATCGTCGGGTCACGCTACCGGGTCCCCGGAGCCCGTTTCCACGCAGTGCAGGACGTGATCTCCTGCCTGTGAGCGCGGTAACAAAACCGCGTCACCGCACGCTGTTTATGTCACCTCCTTCACATCGGCCGCTCGGGACGCGAACGTTCACCCCCGGTGCCGGCCCGTTCACGTCCCGCGCCGCGGGCACGCCCGCTCACGCCGCCGTCTGCAGCCTGGTCCGCGCCCCGAACTCCCGTACCACCGGCTCCTCTCCGTACGGTTCGAGGCGCTGCTGGAAGTCCTCCAGATACTCGGCGCCCCGGTTGGAGCGGAGCCCGTCGAGGATCTCCACCGCCTTCAGGCCCGTGGCGCAGGCCTGTTCGATCTCCCGCTGCTGGACCTGGGCCGTGGCCAACAGCACATAGCCGATGGCCCGACGCCGCGCCCGCGACTCGGGGTGCCCGGCGAGCGACTCGCGCGCACAGCGTGCGGCGGCCTCCGCCTGCCCGAGATCGCGATGGCAGTGCGCCAGCTCGTCCGCCAGATACGCCTCGTCGAAGTGGGCGATCCACGCCGGGTCGTCCCCGGACGCCGCGTCGGCCGCCTCCATGGCGCTCATCGCCCGTCCGGCCGCCGCCTGCGCGGCGCGCACGTCGCCCATCAGGGCGTGCCCGCGCGCCTCCGCCGCGTGGAACATGGCCTCCGCGCGGGGCGTGACGCGCCCCCGCGCGCCCTCCTGCGCCGCCCGCGCCAGCTGGGCGATCTCCCGGGGGTTCCCGAGCTGCGCGGCCAGGTGGCTCATGGAGGCGGCGAGCACATAGCCGCCGTATCCGCGGTCGCCCGCCGCCTGCGACAGCCTCAGCGCCTGGATGTAGTAGCGCTGGGCGAGCCCCGGCTGCCCGGTGTCCACGGCCATGTACCCGGCGAGCTCGGTCAACCGGGCGACCGCCGCGAACAGTTCACGGCCTACCGACTCCCGGTAGGAGCCGGCCAGCAGCCCCGACACCACGCTGTTGAGGTAGTGCACGACGACGGGCCGCACATGCCCGCTGCCGTACTGGTGGTCGAGATCCACCAGCGCCCGGGTCATGTCCCGTACCGCGGCCACGTCGGACCTGCCCACGCGCGGTCCGGCCGAGCGGGCCACCTGGGCGTCCGGCGCGGAGATCAGCCAGTCCCGGCTGGGCTCCACCAGCGCCGAGGCGGCGACGGCCGAGCCGGACAGGAAGTCCCGCCGCCCCACGTCGCTGCGCCACAGCTCGCAGACCTGCTCGATGGCCCCCAGTACCGTCGGCGAGAACTGGAGACCGACCCCGGAGGCGAGGTTCTTGCCGTTGGCCATGCCGATCTCGTCGATCGTGACCGTACGGCCCAGTTTGCGGCCCAGCGCCTCCGCGATGATCGCCGGGGCGCGGCCCCGTGGCTGCTGTCCGCGCAGCCAGCGGGCCACCGACGTCTTGTCGTAGCGCAGGTCGAGGCCGTGCTCGGCGCCGCACATGTTGACCCTGCGGGCCAGCCCGGCGTTGGAGCATCCGGCTTCCTGGATGAGCGCCTGCAACCGCTCGTTCGGCTGCCGCGCGACGAGAGGCCTTGCGGCCATGGCGTAACCCCCTGTGGCTACGGTGCCTGCCCACACACCGAGTTGACGTGCTTGTCCGTGGCCGTACTTTTCGCGTCCCGGCGAGAAGTTCCGGCCGTGAAGATCAATGCCCCGCGGATGTACCGAAAATGCGGGACTTGTGAGAATTGCCGGAGTGACGGCATACGAGGTCGTCCGCCGGCCCCCCTCCTGGCTACCCACCCGCGGGCGCCGTTCCTCCCGCGCGCCCCCACCCGTGCACCCATGCGCCCCGGACGCGGGGCCGGTGCTCCGGCCCCGCGCACGCGCGCGGGCGTAACCACTGGTGGCGGGTGAAGTTGTGTTCATCGTGGAAGAGACGATCCCGGGCACCGAAGCCGCACAGATCCCGAAGCAGCGCGGGCAATCGCTGCTGGACACCGCAGTCCGCTATGCCGAGGAGCGTCACTGGGACGTGTTCCCGGGCACCTGGCTGGAGGCCGCCGACGGGGTGCAGCGCTGCTCGTGCGGCGACGCGGCCTGCCCCGCGCCCGGCGCGCACCCGTCCCGGCCGGACTGGGCGACGCAGGCGACGGGCAGCGCCACCGTCGCCCGCCGGATGTGGCAGAAGCAGCCGACCGCCTCGATCCTGCTGCCGACGGGCCGCACCTTCGACGCGATCTCCGTCCCGGAGACGGCGGGGTTCCTCGCCCTCGCGCGGCTCGAGCGGATGGAACTGACGCTGGGTCCGGTGACGCTGACGCCGTCACGGCGGATGGAGTTCTTCGTGCTGCCGGGGGCGGCGGTGAAGGTCCCGGAGCTGGTGCGCGGTCTCGGCTGGTCGCTCGCCTCGCTGGATCTGGCCGTGCTCGGCGAGGGGATGTACGTGGCCGCGCCGCCCACGCGGGTGGGGTCCCGGGGTGCCGTGCAGTGGGCCTGCCGTCCGACGCCCGCCAACCGCTGGCTGCCGGACGCGGAGGAGCTGATCCCGGCACTGGCCTACGCCTGCGGGCGCGACCGCTAGGGCTTGACCCGCGGCCAGATCTGAAAGACGGGCCCTGTGAAGGACGGGGCCTGGTCGGCTTGCCGTTCCGCCTGGTCAGGCCGTCCGGCTGCGGGTGCGCCGAGGCCACCGGCCGGTCCGGCGGCGCCTGCTCGGGGGCGCACCGGTGCCCGTAGGCTGCTGCCATGACGGAGGGAACTGGGGCGGACGGGGCAGCGGTCCGCGTACGGGGGCTGTGGAAGCGGTTCGGCGAGCAGGTGGCCGTCGGGGGGATCGATCTCGACCTGCCGGCGGGGAAGTTCATCGGGCTCGTCGGACCGAACGGGGCCGGCAAGACGACGACCCTGTCCATGGTGACCGGGCTGCTGCGGCCGGATCAGGGGACCGTGGAGATCGCCGGGCACGACGTGTGGCGGGAACCGGTGGCGGTGAAGGCCCGGATCGGGGTGCTGCCCGAGGGGCTGCGGCTGTTCGAGCGGCTGTCGGGGCGTGAACTCCTCGCCTACAGCGGCCGGTTGCGCGGGCTGCCCGGCGCCGAGGTCGACAAGCGGGCCACCCAGCTGCTCGACGTCCTCGACCTGGCCGGCGCCCAGCACAAGCTGGTCGTCGACTACTCCACCGGCATGCGCAAGAAGATCGGGCTGGCCGCCGCGCTGCTGCACAATCCCGAAGTCCTCTTCCTGGACGAGCCGTTCGAGGGCGTCGACCCGGTGTCCGCGCAGACCATCCGGGGCGTGCTGGAGCGCTACACCGCCTCCGGCGCCACGGTGGTGTTCTCCTCGCATGTGATGGAGCTGGTGGAGTCGCTGTGCGACTGGGTGGCGGTGATGGCCGCCGGGCGGATCCGGGCGCACGGCCCGCTCGCCGAGGTGCGCGGTGACGCGCCCTCCCTGCAGCGGGCGTTCCTGGAACTCATCGGCGCCGACGGACGGGACGCCTCCTTTGACCTCGACTGGCTGGGCGGCGGTTCCCGGTGAGCGCGCCCGCGATCACCCCCGTCGTCGTCCGGCTGAAGCTGTCGCTGCTGCGCAACGGGCTGCGCCAGTCCGGTGGCCGCCGGGCCGCCTACATCGCCTCCGCCGTCGTGGTGCTGCTGTTCGCCGCGCTGCAGCTGCTCGGGCTGATCGCGCTGCGCGGGGTCGGGCACGCCGAGTCGCTGGTGGTGCTGCTCGTCGCGGTGCTGGGTCTTGGCTGGGCGGTGATGCCGCTGTTCTTCCCGGGCGGTGACGAGACCCTGGACCCGACCCGCCTGGTGATGCTGCCGCTGCGGCCCCGCCCGCTGGTGCGGGCTCTGCTGGTGGCCTCGCTGGTGGGCATCGGGCCGCTGTTCACGCTGTGCATGTTCACCGGTTCGGTGATCGCGGTCGCCCGCGGCGGGGCCGCCTTCGCCGTCGGGGTGCTCGCCGTCCCGCTGGCGCTGCTGGTGTGCGTGGCGCTGGCGCGTGCGGTCGCCGCCGCCAACGTACGGCTGCTGACCAGCCGCAAGGGGCGGGACCTCGCCGTGCTCAGCGGCCTGGTGATCGCCATCGGCGCCCAGGTGGTCAACTTCGGCGCGCAGCGGCTCGGCTCCGCCGGGCTCGGGGAGCTCGACCCGGTGGCCGGGGTGCTGCAGTGGATCCCGCCCGCCTCCGCGCTCGGCGCCGTGCACTCGGTGGGCGAGGGCGCCTACGGGACGGCACTGGCGCAGCTGGCGCTGAGCGCGGCGGCCCTGGTGGTGCTGCTGGCGCTGTGGTCGCGGTCGCTGACCCGGCTGATGACGGCTCCGGACGGCTCCACCCTGCAGACCGGGGATAAGGCCGTGCGGGAACGCTCCGCGAGCGGACTGGCCCGGCTGCTGCCCGCCGGCCGCACCGGCACGGTGGTGGAGCGCAGCCTGCGCTATGTGTGGCGTGACCCGAAGACCAAGGCGGCCTGGGTGACCTCGCTGGCCATCGGGCTGATCGTGCCGGTGTTCAACGCCTGGCAGGGCACCGGCTCGGTGTACTTCGCCTGCTTCGCGGCGGGCATGCTCGGCATCCAGATGTACAACCAGTTCGGACAGGACACCTCGGCGTTCTGGATGGTCGCCATGACCATCTCCACCACCCGTGACGCCTACGCCGAGCTGCGCGCCCGCGCCCTGGCCCTGCTGCTGATCACGCTGCCGTACGCCACGCTGGTCACCGTGCTGACCACGGCGATGCTGGGCGACTGGCGGCGGCTGCCGGAGGCGCTGGGGCTGTCGTTCGCCCTGCTGGGCGCGATGCTCGCGACCGGCGCCTGGACCTCGGCGCGTTTCCCGTACTCCATCCCGCAGGAGGGCCACAAGAACGTCGCGCCGGGGCAGGTGGGGCTGGCCTGGATCTCCATCTTCGGCGGCATGATCGCGGCGGCGGTGCTGTGCGCCCCGGTCATCGCCCTGACCATCTGGTGGAACATCAGCGCCGACGGCGACGACCTGCTGTGGCTGCTGCTGCCGGTCGGCACGGCCTACGGGGCGCTGCTGACCCTGCTCGGGCTGCGGCTCGCCGCACCGCAGACGGCACGGCGGCTGCCGGAGATCCTCACGGCGGTCAGCAAGGGCTGAGCAGGGCGCGCCCGCAGACGTCTTTACGCGCGCCCGGGACGCGCCCGCCGGGCGTCCGGTACGCCCCGCCGGATCAGCCCTCGCGCAGGGAGTCCAGGAACGGTTCGATCGCCGCGCGCCATCCCTCGGGCTGGTCGTAGTGGACCAGATGGCCGGCGTCGGCGACCTCCGCGTACTGCCCGAGCGGCAGGACGCGGACCATCTCCTGGGCCTCCGCGCGGCCCAGCTCCCCGTCGAGGCCCCGCACCACCAGGGCGGGGCACCGGACCTGGGCCAGCTCCTCCCAGTGCGCGTCGTACACCCAGGTCTCGCGGGAGCGGAGCATCACCTCCTGGTCGAAGACCGGGCGCCAGCCGTCCGGGGACTCGGCCATCACCTCGGCGTAGAACTCGCCGCGGGCCGGGTTGGGCCGCTCCACCCAGGGGTCGTCCTCGCCGAACCACTTGCGGACGTCGGCGAGCGTGGCGAACGGAACCGGCCACGCCCGGAACCACTCCTCCCACACGCGCTGCGAGGCTGCGCCGAGCGCGGAGGCCCGCATGTCGCAGATGACCACGCCGCGGACCAGGTCGGGGCGCTTGGCGGCCAGCTGCCAGGCGGTCAGGGCGCCCATGGCGTGGCCGATGAGGACGGCGGGGGCGAGATCCAGCTGCTCCAGGGCGGCCTCGGCGTCGTCGACGTAGGCCTCACGGCTGTAGGAGGCGTGCGGGGGCTTGTCGCTGCGGCCGTGGCCGCGCTGGTCGAGGGCGACCGCGCGGTACCGCTCGGAGAGCCAGCGGGCGGTGGACGCCCAGTGCGAGGCGCGCCCCATCAGTCCGTGCAGTAAGAGCACGCCGGGGGCGGCCTTGGCCTCGGTGCCCGTCTTGGGCGGGTCGCCGAACTCCCAGGCGGCGAGCTGCACGCCGTCCGCCCCGGTCACGCCGATGCGTCGCGCCATTCTCCTGGCACCCCCCAAGCTCGCTGTCTGCCGTGCCGAACCTGTCTGCCGCACCGCGCCAGATTATCGAATACGCTTTCGAAAGCGGTGTTCCGGCGGGCAACACCCCT
The DNA here is from genome assembly GCF_039524635.1 of Streptomyces thermocarboxydovorans. Lineage (NCBI taxonomy): Bacteria > Bacillati > Actinomycetota > Actinomycetes > Kitasatosporales > Streptomycetaceae > Streptomyces > Streptomyces thermocarboxydovorans. The sequence goes on from NZ_BAAAGU010000013.1 coordinate 40,951, forward strand.
CAATCGAGTGACACCCCGCCAGGATTGATCGCCGCGCCCCAGGGGAGATCTTCAGCGGGAGGCGGACCGCTCGGGGAAACCGGTCCGAGGGGAATGACCCTGAGAGCTCGGGGCTCCGGGTCAGTACAGGGGAGGACAGGCCCCGGCGCCCTGCGGCGCCGGGGCTCCTCACATGATCACGGCCCATCCTCCCGCCCCTCCCCGGCCGGGTGACATCGCTGTCAGGACCGACGCCGCACCCGACCGCGAACCCCCGGGTCATGCCTCACGCGACAGCCTCGCACGCGATCCGGGCGTGCGCTGCGATTCTCCGCACTGGATCTTCGAAACGACGCGATCACATCGGTGGCCGGTACGGATCCGTGCGGGGCCGGTCCAGATCCCTGCGTGGACGGTACGCGCGCGATGTCAGGGCGGTGTCAGGGCCCGGCGACGGGCCCAGGCGATACCGGCGAGCCCAGGCGGTCTCAGGGCTTGGCGACGAACACATGGGAGGCGACGTCCGGCTGCAGCTCGGCCGCCTCGCCGCCGCTGCCGACCAGCACACCGCCGCCCGCCGACTCGGTCACGCTCACCACCGAGCCCGGCTGCACCCCCGCACGGCGCAGCGTGTACATCAGCTGCGCGTCCGTCTGGATCGGCTCGCCGATCCGGCGCACCACGACCGTCTTGCCCTCGCTGCCGGGGTCGAGATCGGCCAGCGACACCATGCCCTCGTCCAGGAACGGGTCGGCGCCGTCCGTCTCGCCCAGCTCCTCCAGGCCCGGGATCGGGTTGCCGTACGGGGACTCCGTCGGGTGCCGCAGCAGCTCCAGCACGCGGCGCTCGACCGCCTCGCTCATCACGTGCTCCCAGCGGCAGGCCTCCGCGTGCACCTGCTCCCACTCCAGGCCGATCACATCGACCAGCAGACACTCGGCCAGGCGGTGCTTGCGCATCACCCGGGTGGCGAGGCGGCGGCCCTCGTCGGTCAGCTCCAGATGGCGGTCGCTCGCCACGGAGACCAGACCGTCCCGCTCCATCCGCGCCACCGTCTGGCTGACGGTCGGACCGCTCTGATCGAGCCGTTCGGCGATCCGGGCGCGCATGGGGACCACACCTTCCTCCTCCAGCTCGAGGATGGTGCGGAGATACATCTCCGTGGTGTCGATCAGTCCGGACATACGTGCCCCTTGATGTGATCTGCGTTTGGCTCTGCCGGAGGCTGGACGGCTCACCGGCACGTGTGCTGGCCCAGGACTCAATTCTGACGCATGTCACTGACAAGCGTGCGGCACCGTGGAAACGGGGTGCTTCGGACGGCTTTGCACGACCGATGCGTCAGGTTCTGGCCAAGCCCGCGTCCGCCGCCGAGCACGCCCGCGCCGTCGTGGCCGAGCACGGCACCACCGTATTGACACGGCAGTGGTCCAGACCGCACCGTGATCCGCAACACAGCCACCCGAAGGGATGCCGCATGAGCGACCGCACGCCGGCCGACCGGTTCCTCGACGCCGCGATCGACCTGCTGCACCGGGTCCGCGACGAGGAGGCCGGCTCCATCGCGGCCGCCGGCACGCTGCTCGCCGACACGGTCGCGGACGGCGGACGTCTCTTCGCCTTCGGCGCCGGCCACTCCTCGCTCGCCGCGCAGGACGTCGTCTACCGCGCGGGCGGCCTCGCCCTGATGAACCTGCTCGCCGTGCCCGGCGCCGTCGGCGTCGACGTCACGCCCGCGACGCTCGGCTCCGCCCTGGAGCGCGTCGACGGCCTCGCCACCGCCGTGCTCGGCTCCTCACCGCTGCGCGCGGGCGACGCGCTGGTGATCATCTCCCTGTCCGGACGCAACGCGCTGCCCGTGGAGATGGCCATGCGCGCCCGCGCCCTGGGCGTCCGGGTGATCGGCGTGACCTCGGTCGCCTACGCGTCGGAGACCACCCCACGGCACTCCTCGGGGACCTTCCTGAAGGACCACTGCGACGTCGTGCTCGACTCCAAGATCGCGGTCGGCGACGCGGAGCTCACCCTCGACAACGTCCCCGCGCCCTTCGCCCCCGCGTCCACGGTCGTGACCTCGGCCCTCCTCCAGGCCGTCGTGGCCACCGCCGCCGCCACCCTCGCCGAACGCGGCATCGAGCCCCCGCTGCTGCGCTCCGGCAACGTGGACGGCGGCCACGAGTGGAACACCCGCATCTTCGAGCAGTACGGGGACCGCATCTTCTACCGGCACTGATCTTCTACGGGCACTGAGCCGGGACCACCGGGCTCCACCGGAACCGAGCCGGGACCACCAGGTCCTACACGCACCGAGCCGGGACCGGGACTACCGGTCCTCCTTCCCCAGCAGCCCCGCCAGCCCCGCCAGATCCAGCGCCGAGGCGATCCGCACCGCCACGTCCTCCGCGTACAGGGTGTCGGAGCGCTCGAAGGGCGTACGCCCGGCGCCCCGCAGAAACGTCACGGCACCCAGGGTGCGCCCGCGGCTGCGCAACGCCGTGCACAGGGCGTGCACCGTGTCCGGCGGCCACTGGCGCGACTCCGCCCACGCCCGCCGCTCCTCCGGGCCCACCTTCCCGGCGTTCGCCCGCACCGAACCGGCCCGCTCCACGCACTGCAGCGCCGGGTGCCCCCGCTCGTAGCGCACCGGCAGCCCCGCACCGCCCGCGAGACTGCTCGGCCCCGGCGCCCCCGAGGGCGTGGCCGCGATCCGCACCAGCCGGACCGGACCCTCCTCCTCGCCGTCCCGCGCCGCACGCTCCACGACCCGGTCGATCAGCGCATGATCGGCGAACCCGGCCAGCGCGAAGTCCAGATGGACCGTCGCCGCCTCCGCCGGGTCCTCGCACTCTGCCGCCGCCCGCGCCGCCCGGTGCAGCTGCTGGGTGCGGAACCTCAGCAGCGAGGCCTCCTGCTCCGCCTGCTTGGACTCGGTCACGTCCTGGAACAGCCAGCCCACCCCCAGCGGAACCGGCTCCTCCGCCAGCGGCGAGGACAACCGCAGGAAGCCGCTGCGCCAGCAGCGCCGCCGCTCGCCCTCCGGCGTGCGCACGCTCACCCAGATCTCGGCGGGCGCCGGCGGCGCGCCCTCCGCCAGCACATGCGTCAGCGCGCTCTCCAGCTCCTCCACACCCTGCGCCAGCAGCTCCCCCAGCGGCCGGCCCAGCACCGACGTACGCCCCGTGCCCAGCGCCTTGGCCGCCGCCGCGTTCACCACCGCCGGACGCAGATCGGCGTCCACCAGCACGACACCCCAGGAGGCGTCCTCCAGCAGCGCCTCGCTCAGCGCGATCGACCGCTCCAGATCGATCTGCGCATGCACCTCGCTGAACGCGCAGTACACCCCGGCCGGCTTGCCGTCCGGACCGCGCACCGCCGCCGACTGGGTGCGCACCAGCACCCGGCGGCCGTCCTTGGTCAGCAGCGCGAACTCGTGCACCTGACGGCCGGGCGCGTCCATCGCCGACATCAGCCGCGCCTGGACCTCCTCGGCGTCCGCGGGCCGCACCGCCCACCCCGCGAACCCCTGCCGTCCCACCGCCTCCTCGGCACTCCACCCCAGAATCCGCTCCGCCTCGCGGTTCCAGTGGGTCACCACCCCGTCCGCGTCGAAGGCGCACAGGGCGGCATCCATGCCGTCCAGCAGAGCGGCAAGCAGATCGGACCCGTCCGAGCCGTCCCTGCTCTCCCGCTCGGGCTCGTCGGGCCCCAGCTCGTCCTTGGTTCCAGTACGCCGGGAAGCACTCACCTGGACCCCCTGCAGGCTGCGTTCGCACTACGGCGCGACGGTTCGCTCACTCGCCATCATTCAACTTGAACGTGATCCAGCGCACATCGAATTCCCGGAAGCTTGGGTCAATCGTTGTACACGGCCGCTTCCCCGCCGCGCGTCCACCTCGATCTCGATCCGCATCCGGGGATCGGCCAGCTCGCACACCATCATCGTCGCGGCCGGCCGCACCTCGCCGAAGTACCGCCTGAGCACCGGCCAGCACGGCTCGAAGTCCTCCCGCCGGGGCAGCAGATACCGCACCCGCACCACATCGGCGAAGCCGCACCCCGCCTCCTCGAGCGCCGCCCCGATGTTCCGCAGGCACTGCCCGGCCTGCTCGACCACGTCCTCGGAGATCGTCATCGTCGCGTAGTCGAACCCGGTCGTCCCGGACACATACACCCGGTCCCCGTCCACCACGGCCCGCGCATACCCGATCCGCTCCTCGAACACGGACCCGCTCAACACGGCCCACCGCTCCGACACCTGCCCTGCCTGCTCCGTCTGCTCGGCCCGTGCATCACCCATGGCGGCACGCTAGGTGATCTCCACCGGCTGTCTGGGAGAAATCTCGAAAAAGGGATCGCAAAAAGCGGTTGCTGCGCGGGCGCGGCGCTTCTTAGGGTTCCAGGTACACGGAAGGGAGGTGGTTCGGCAGATGTATGACTACCGGACGCGTGAGGTGGCTGCGGGCTAGCGGTCCGCCACCACACTCAGTGCGGTGCCGGACCAGCTCGTGAACGAAGCGGGCAGCCGGCCCAATCCCAAGCAGTCACCCGACCCGCGAGTCGCCGGTACGTCCGGCCGGCTCCTCCCGCTGCGGAGGACCCTGGCTCGCGGGTCGTCTGCGTTCTGGGGGCCGGTCAGTGGGCGATCTCGGCGTAGCCCTCGATCTCGCGGGGGTCGCGCGGACCCGGGCCCACGTAGCGGGCGGAGGGGCGGACCAGGCGGCCGGTGCGCTTCTGCTCCAGGATGTGGGCGGACCAGCCGGCCGTGCGGGCGCAGGTGAACATGGACGTGAACATGTGGGCCGGGACCTCGGCGAAGTCGAGGACGATCGCCGCCCAGAACTCCACGTTGGTGGCCAGCACCCGGTCGGGGCGGCGGGCCTGCAGCTCGGCCAGGGCGGCCTTCTCCAGCGCCTCGGCGACCTCGTAGCGGGGGGCGCCCAGTTCGCGGGCGGTGCGGCGCAGCACGCGGGCGCGGGGGTCCTCGGCGCGGTAGACGCGGTGGCCGAAGCCCATGATGCGCTCGCCCCTGTCGAGGGCCTTCTTGACGTAGCCCTCGGCGTCGCCGGTGCGCTCGATCTCCTCGATCATGCCGAGCACGCGGGAGGGGGCGCCGCCGTGCAGCGGGCCGGACATGGCGCCGACGGCTCCGGACAGGGCGGCCGCCACGTCGGCGCCGGTGGAGGCGATGACGCGGGCGGTGAAGGTGGAGGCGTTCATGCCGTGCTCGGCGGCGGAGGTCCAGTAGGCGTCGACGGCGGCGACGTGCTTGGGGTCGGGCTCGCCGCGCCAGCGGATCATGAAGCGCTCGACGACGGACTGGGCCTTGTCTATCTCGCGCTGCGGCACCATGGGCAGGCCCTGGCCGCGGGCGGACTGGGCGACGTAGGACAGGGCCATGACGGCGGCGCGGGCGAGGTCGTCGCGGGCCTGCTTCTCGTCGATGTCGAGGAGCGGTTTGAGGCCCCAGACGGGGGCGAGCATGGCGAGGGCGGACTGCACGTCGACGCGGATGTCGCCGGAGTGGACGGGGATGGGGAAGGGCTCGGCCGGCGGCAGGCCGGGGTTGAAGGCACCGTCGACGAGCAAGCCCCATACGTTGCCGAAGGACACGTGGCCGACGAGGTCCTCGATGTCGACGCCGCGGTAGCGGAGCGCGCCGCCCTCCTTGTCCGGTTCGGCGATCTCCGTCTCGAACGCGATGACTCCCTCGAGCCCGGGTACGAAGTCGGACATCAGGCGGCTCCTCGTGATGTGGACAGAATGCGATGCGCTGCGGCAGGCGGTTGTGCGTCCGGTGGATCCGCGGACTCGTCGAGGTGACGCACGGTTCGGACGTACCCCTGTGATGCCCGGTTGCTGGTCACCCAACCGGATCAGTGGCAGCACGATATCCCCGAGTGCCACGCTTGGGGAGAGTTCGCGGCACTCAGTGCCACTCAGTGACGAAGGCCACCGCGGCACCCACCGGTTTGCGTGGATGCGGCAGGATGACGGCGTGACCGATCGAGATGCCGCACCCTTCGATCTCGCCGCGATGCGCAAGCAGTACCGGAGCGAGGGTCTTCTGGAGGCGGACCTGGCCGCCACGCCCGTCGAGCAGTTCGCGCGCTGGTTCAAGCAGGCCGCGACGGAGGGCGGGCTGTTCGAGCCGAACGCGATGATCGTGTCGACGGCGGACGCCCGGGGCCGGCCCAGCTCGCGGACGGTGCTGCTGAAGCACTTCGACGACGAGGGGTTCGTGTTCTACACGAACTACGACTCCCGCAAGGGCCGTGACCTGGCGGAGAACCCGTATGTCTCGCTGCTGTTCCCCTGGCACGGGGTGGCCCGGCAGGTGATCGTGAACGGTGTGGCGCGGCGGACCGGCCGGGACGAGACGGCCGCGTACTTCCGCACCCGCCCGCACGGCTCCCAGCTGGGTGCGTGGGCGAGCGCCCAGTCGCGGGTGGTGGCCTCCCGCGACGAGCTGGACGCCGCCTATGCCGAGCTGGCGTCCCGCTATCCGGAGGGCGAGCAGGTGCCGGTGCCGCCGCACTGGGGCGGTTTCCGGGTCAGGCCGGAGACGGTGGAGTTCTGGCAGGGCCGGGAGAACCGGCTGCACGACCGGCTGCGGTACGTGGCGGAGCCGGGCGGCGGCTGGCGGGTGGAGCGGCTGGCTCCCTGAGCGTGAGCGGCCGGCTCCCTGAGCCCCCGGCCCGGACCTGGATGCCTATGGCCTTTCGTTTGGATCAGCCTGCGGGAATCGCCGGCGCCTTGTCAGCACCGGTGAGCGGGGTCTGGTGCGTGCAGCTGCAAGGCGGAGGAGGGCGCCGATGCGGCGCATCGGCAACCGACGACAACGCCGCAGATGTGCGTGCAAGACCCCGCGTCCGCGGGCTGATCCAAACGACAGGCCCTAGTCGTCGAGGACGTCGTCCAGGAGGCGGGCCCACTGCTCGACCACGCGTTCACGGCGGGCGGAGTCGTCGGTGAGGAGGTTGGCGAGGCCGAGGCCGCGGGCCATGTCGAGCAGGCCCTGGACGGTCTCGCGGACGCCGGGGCGGGTCTCGTCGGCGCCGAGGAGGTCCACGGCGATGCGGTGGCTCTCGCGGCCGACGCGGGTCTCCAGCTCGGTGACGCGGGCGCGCAGCTGCTCCTCGTTGGTGGCGGCGACCCACAGGTGCAGAGCGGCACGGAACAGGGGGCCGGTGTAGAGGTCGACGAGGGCGGCGACCACCGCGTGGCGGTCGGCGGCCCCGGCGCCCTCGGGGAAGAGGGCGCGCAGGGCGGTGGAGCGTTCCTCGGCGACGTACTCGACGGCCGCGGTGAAGAGGTCCTCACGGGTCGGGAAGTGGTGCTGGGCGGCGCCCCGGGAGACGCCGGCGCGTTCGGCGACGACGGAGACCGTGGAGCCCGCCCAGCCGTGTTCGGCCAGGCAGGCCACGGCGGCCTCCAGGAGCCGCTGCCGGGTGGCCCGGCTGCGGTCCTGCTTGGGGACTCGTTCGGCACGGTCTGCCGTGCTCACACCACCCATTCCGCATCCCGTCGTTCGAGGAAGGCCGTCATCCCCTCGCGCGCCTCGGCGGAGGCGAAGAGGCGGGCCGAGAGCGCGGTGAGGTCGGCCGCGTCCCGTTCGAATGTCTCCAGCACCCTAGCTGTGAGCAGCCGTTTCGTCTCGGCCAGGGCCTGGGGTGAGGCTCGGCGCACCCCGTCCAGGACGGGTTCGAGCACGGCGTCCGCGTCGTCGCCCGCGGCCGTGACCAGGCCGATGCGGGCGGCCTCGGCGGCGTCGAACCGCTCGCCGGTGAGGTAGTAGCGGGCGAGGGCGCGGGGGTCGGTGCGGGGCAGCAGGGTGAGGGAGATGACGGCGGGGGCGACGCCGATGCGGACCTCGGTGAAGGCGAAGGTCGCCTGCGCCGAGGCGGCGGCGATGTCGCAGGCGGCGAGCAGGCCGAGGCCGCCGGCGCGGACGTGGCCGGTGACCCGGGCGATGACCGGTCTGGGCAGTTCGACGATCTGCCGCAGCAGGCCGACCAGGGCGTCCGGGTCGGGCGGGTCGCGCAGGTCGGCGCCGGCGCTGAAGGTGTTGCCGGTGTGGGTGAGCAGCACCGCGCGGACGCCGGTGTCCTTGCCGGCGTCGGTGAGCGCGGCGGCGAGGTCGCCGACCAGGGCGGCGGAGAGGGCGTTGCGGTTGTGCGGGGAGTCGAGGGTGAGGGTCTCGACTCCCCGCGTCCGCGTGCGGGCGATCAGGGTCATGTGCGTTCCCTCAGTTCGCGGCGGAGGATCTTGCCGCTGGCGGCGCGGGGCACGGCGTCGATGAAGGTGACGCGCCGGACGCGCTTGTAGGGGGCGACGCGTTCGGCGACGTACATCATCACCTCGCCCTCGGAGAGTTCGGGTGCGGAGGGCTGGCGGACGACGTGGGCGTGCGGGACCTCGTTGCCGTCGTCGTCGTAGGCGCCGATGACGGCGGCGTCGGCGATGCCGGGGTGGGTGAGCAGCAGGGCCTCGAGTTCGGCGGGGGCGACCTGGAAGCCCTTGTACTTGATCAGTTCCTTGACGCGGTCGACGACGAAGAGCCAGCCGTTCTCGTCGACGTGTCCGACGTCGCCGGTGTGCAGCCAGCCTCCCCCACCGTCGATCATGGCGGCGGTGGCGTCGGGGCGGCCGAGGTAGCCCTTCATCACCTGGGGGCCGCGGATGAGGATCTCCCCGGACTCGCCGGGGCCGAGGTCCTTGCCGGGGTCGTCGAGGGAGACGATGCGCATCTCGGTGCCGGCGATGAGCTTGCCGACGGTGCCGGGCGGGGCGTCGCGCATGGCGTCCAGGGGCACGACGTGGGTGCCGGGCGAGAGTTCGGTCATGCCGTAGGCCTGGCCGACGGGCGGCAGGCCGAGCCGTTCGGCGCAGGCGACGGCGAGCCGGGCGTCGAGGGGTGCGGCGGCGCTGATGATGTACTTCAGCGAGCTGAGGTCGTACTGGGTGACCAGCGGATGTTTGGCGAGGGCCAGCACTATGGGCGGGGCCACGTACAGGCCGGTGATGCGGTGGTTCTGGATGGCGGCGAGGAAGGTCTCCAGCTCGAAGCGGGGCAGCACGACCACGGTGGCGCCGTGCCGCAGGGGGGCGTTCATCAGGGCGGTCAGCCCGTAGATGTGGAAGAACGGCAGCACGGCGAGGATGCGGTCGCCGGGGCCGGCGCTGATCGCCGCGTTGAGCTGGGCGAGGTTGGTGGCGATCTGCCGGTGGGTGAGCATCACGCCTTTGGGGGTGCCGGTGGTGCCGGAGGAGTACGGCAGGGCGGCGACGTCCTCGGCCGGGTCGATGGCCACCTCGGGCTCGGGCGCGGTGCTGCCGAGCATGTCGATCAGCGAGCGGTGTCCGGGCGCGCTGTCGCAGACGAATATCTCCTTCACTCCGCCGGCGATGCCGGCGGCGCGGCGGGCGGTGTCCAGCAGCGGGGAGACGGTGACGATCCAGCGGGCCGCGCAGTCCTTGAGCTGTTTGCCGAACTCCTCGGCGGTGGCGAGCGGGTGCACGGTGGTCACCGAGGCGCCCGCCCGGGTGGCGGCGTAGAAGGCGGTGGGGAAGGCGATCGTGTTGGGGCTGTGCAGGGCGAGCACATCGCCCTTGCGCACTCCGGCCTCGGCGAGCGCGGCGGCGATCCGCCGGTGGAACCGGTCCACCTGCTCGTACGAGAGGGTGGTGCCGTCGGTGCCGTCGATCAGGGCGGGGGCGTCGCCGAACTCGGCGGCGCGGCCCAGGACGGCTTCGTGGATGGGGAGTTCGACGGGCGGGACGTCTGCGTACTCGCTGCGGAACATCGTTCCTCCAAGGCGGCGACGGCGGCCTAGTACGACTTGGGCAGGCCCAGGGTCTGGTGGGACACGTAGTTGAGAATCATCTCCCGGCTGACCGGTGCGATACGAGACACGCGCGCCGCCGTCACCATGGAGGCGAGCCCGAACTCCCGGGTGAGGCCGTTGCCGCCGAGGGTGTGCACGGCCTGGTCGACGGCGTGGACGCAGGCCTCCGCGGCCGCGTACTTGGCCATGTTGGCGGCCTCCCCGGCGCCCACGTCGTCGCCTGCGTCGTAGAGGTGGGCGGCCTTCTGCATCATCAGGCGGGCCAGTTCGAGCTCGATGCGCGCCTGGGCGAGGGGGTGGGCGATGGCCTGGTGGGCGCCGATGGGGGTCTTCCAGACGGTGCGTTCGCGGGCGTACTCGACGGCGCGGCCGAGCGCGTAGCGGCCCATGCCGATGGCGAAGGCGGCGGTCATGATGCGTTCGGGGTTGAGGCCGGCGAACAGCTGGAGCAGGCCCGCGTCCTCGTCGCCGACGAGCGCGTCGGCGGGCAGCCGGACGTCGTCCAGGACCAGCTCGAACTGCTTCTCGGCGGCGTTGAGTTCCATGTCGATGGGGCGCCGCTGGAAGCCGGGCGTCTCGCGCGGGACGATGAACAGGCAGGGCTTGAGGCGTCCGGTGCGGGCGTCCTCGGTGCGGCCGACGATGAGGGTGGCGTCGGCGAAGTCGACGCCGGAGACGAAGACCTTGCGGCCGGTGAGGATCCAGTCGCCGGAGCCGGGGTCGCGGCGGGCGGTGGTGGTGATGCGGTGGCTGTTGGAGCCGGCGTCGGGTTCGGTGATGCCGAAGGCCATGATGCGGGTGCCGTCGGCCAGGCCGGGCAGCCAGTCGCGCTTCTGCCGCTCGGTGCCGAAGCGGGCGATGACCGTGCCGCAGATGGCGGGCGAGACGATCAGCATCAGCAGCGGTGAGCCTGCGGCGCCGAGTTCCTCGAGGATGAGGGAGAGTTCGGCGATGCCGCCGCCTCCGCCGCCGTACTCCTCGGGGAGGTTGACGCCCAGGTAGCCGAGCTTGGCCGCGTCCTGCCACAGCTCGGCGGGGTGGCGGCCCTCGGCGACGGTGCGGGTGAAGTAGTCGCGGCCGTAACGCTTGCCGAAGGCGGCGACGGCTTCTCGGAGTGCCTTGTGCTCGTCGGATTCGATGTGGGTGGTCACGCGGTCCTCCGGGGTGTGGGTTGTCTGTGACCGGGCCGCAGGCGCATGGGGCGCCTGGGCCCTTGATCCCTGGGCGGGCTTCCCTGGGCGGGCTTCCCTGGGCGGGCTTCCCTGGGCCGGCTTTCCTAGGCGGGTTGCACCACGGCCAGCACCGTGCCGGGCTCGACCTGCTGGCCCGGCTTGGCGTTGAGGGTGGTGAGGGTGCCGGTGGCGGGGGCGGTGATCTGGTGCTGCATCTTCATGGCCTCCAGCCACAGCAGGGGCTGCCCCGCCTCGACCGGGGCGCCCTCGGTGAGCCCTTCGGCGACGCGGACGACCACGCCGGGCATGGGGGCCAGCAAGGACCCCGGTGCGTGCTGGTCGGCCGGGTCGGGGAAGCGGGGCAGTGCGGTGAGGCGGGTGGCGCCCACGAAGACGGTGTCGCCGTACCGGGCCACCTCGAACCGGCGCTGCACTCCGTCGGCTTCGAGGACGACGAGCGCGGCGTCCGCGTGCACGACCCGCACCCCGTCGGCCTCCAGTCCGTCCCGGGTGTGCCGGTAGCGGACCTCGTACTCCTCGCCGTCGACCGCGTACCGCTTGATCTGCGGGGCGGACGGCAGATTGCGCCAGCCGCCGAAGCGGGAGCGGCCGTGGGCGTCGGCGAGGGCGGCGGCCAGCGGGGCGAGCGGGTCGGGGGCGCTCCGGGTGAGGTCGGGCAGGTGGCGGTCGTAGAAGCCGGTGTCCATCCGGCCCTCGGTGAACTCCGGGTGCCGCAGGGAACGGACCAGGAGGTCCCGGTTGGTCACCGGGCCGTGGATCGCCGCGCGTTCCAGGGCACTGGCGAGCTTGCGGATCGCCTCGGCGCGGGTGGGCGCGTGGGCGACGACCTTGGCGAGCATCGGGTCGTAGTGGACGCCGATGTCGTCGCCATCGGTGTAGCCGGTGTCCAGGCGTACGCCGCCGGGGACGGAGAGGCGATGGAGCCGGCCGGTCTGCGGGGCCCACTCGTGGGCCGGGTCCTCGGCGTACAGCCGGGCCTCCACGGCGTGGCCCTGCGCGGCCGGCGGCGCGGTCGCCAGTGCATGCCCCTCGGCGACGCGGATCTGCTCGGCGACCAGATCGACGCCGAACACCGCCTCGGTGACCGGGTGTTCCACCTGCAGTCGGGTGTTCATCTCCAGGAAGTGCGCCCGGTCGCCCGCGACGAGGAACTCCACGGTCCCGGCGCCCACGTAGTCCACCGCGCGGGCGGCGCGCACGGCGAGACGGTGGAGTTCCGCGCTGAGGGACTCGGACAGCCCGGGTGCCGGGGCCTCCTCGACGACCTTCTGGTGGCGGCGCTGCAGGGAGCAGTCGCGGGTGCCCAGCGCCCAGACGGTGCCGTGGGTGTCGGCGAGGATCTGCACCTCGACATGGCGTCCGCCCTCCACATAGGGCTCGACGAACACCTCGCCGTCACCGAAGGCGCTCGCCGCCTCCGCGCGGGCGGCGGCCAACTCCACGTCCAGGTCGGCGAGTTCGCGCACCACGCGCATGCCGCGTCCGCCGCCGCCCGCCGCGGCCTTCACCAGCACCGGCAGATCGGCCTCGGTGACCTCGCGCAGCGGCTCGATGCCCATGAGCTGCTTGGCGCGGGTCTTGGAGGCCATCGCCTCGATCGCCTCCGGCGGCGGCCCGATCCACACCAGCCCCGCGTCCCGCACGGCACGGGCGAAGCCCGCGTTCTCGGAGAGGAAGCCGTATCCGGGGTGCACCGCGTCCGCCCCGGCGGTGAGCGCCGCCTTCACGATCAGGTCGCCGCGCAGATAGGTGCCGGCGGGCGCCGACCCCGGCAGCCGTGCGGCGCTGTCGGCCATGCGGACGTGCAGGGCGCCCGCGTCGGCGTCCGAGTGCACGGCGACGGTGCGGATGCCCAGCTCGCGGCAGGTACGGACGATCCGGCAGGCGATCTCGCCCCGGTTCGCGACAAGCACGGAATCAATCACTGTCGCCTCACATCCGGAAGACGCCGAAGCCACCGCGTGCGCCCTCGTAGGGCGCGGTGTGGATGGCGGACAGGCACAGGCCGAGGACGGTGCGGGTGTCGCGCGGGTCGATGACTCCGTCGTCGTAGAGCCGGCCGGAGAGGAACACCGGCAGCGACTCGGACTCGATCTGCTGCTCCACCATGGCGCGCAGCGCCGCGTCCGCCTCCTCGTCGTACGGCTTGCCCTTCGCCGCGGCGGACTGGCGGGCGACGATGGACAGCACCCCGGCGAGCTGCTGCGGGCCCATCACCGCGGACTTGGCGCTGGGCCAGGCGAACAGGAAGCGGGGATCGTAGGCCCGCCCGCACATGCCGTAGTGGCCGGCGCCGTACGACGCGCCCATGAGCACCGACAGATGGGGCACCTTCGAGTTGCTGACCGCGTTGATCATCATGGCGCCGTGCTTGATGATGCCGCCCTGCTCGTACTCCTTGCCGACCATGTAGCCGGTGGTGTTGTGCAGGAACAGCAGCGGGATGTCGCGCTGGTTGGCGAGCTGGATGAACTGGGCGGCCTTCTGCGACTCCTCGGAGAACAGCACCCCCTGGGCGTTGGCGAGGATGCCCACCGGATAGCCGTGCAGGGTGGCCCAGCCGGTGGTCAGGCTCCTGCCGTACAGCGGCTTGAACTCGTCGAAGTCGGAGGCGTCGACGATACGGGCGATGACCTCGCGCGGATCGAAGGGGATCTTGAGGTCGTCCGGGACGATGCCGAGCAGCTCCTCCGGGTCGTACTTGGGGGGCTCGGCCGGTCCCGGATCGGGGTACGCCTTGCGGTGGTCGAGGCGGGCGACGACCCGGCGGGCCTGGCGCAGCGCGTCCACCTCGTCGAGGGCGAAGTAGTCGGCGAGGCCCGACACCCGCGCGTGCATCTCGGCGCCGCCCAGGGACTCGTCGTCGCTCTCCTCGCCGGTCGCCATCTTCACCAGCGGCGGCCCGCCGAGGAACACCTTCGCCCGCTCCTTGACCATGATCACGTGGTCGGACATGCCGGGGACGTAGGCGCCGCCGGCGGTGGAGTTGCCGAAGACGACGGCGACGGTGGGGATCCCGGCGGCGGACAGCCGGGTGAGGTCGCGGAAGATGGCCCCGCCCGGGATGAAGATCTCCTTCTGGGACGGCAGATCCGCACCGCCGGACTCGACCAGGCTGATGCAGGGCAGCCGGTTGGCGAACGCGATCTCATGGGCGCGCAGCGCCTTCTTCAGGCTCCACGGATTGCTGGCACCGCCGCGCACGGTCGGGTCGTTGGCGGTGATCAGGCACTCCACGCCCTCCACGACCCCGATGCCGGTGACCAGGGAGGCGCCGACGGTGTAGTCGCTCCCCCAGCCGGCCAGCGGGGACAGCTCCAGGAACGGGGTGTCCGGGTCCAGCAGCAGCTCGATCCGCTCCCGGGCCAGCAACTTGCCGCGTTCACGGTGCCGTTCGATGTACTTCTCGCCGCCGCCCGCGAGGGCCTTGGCGTGCTCGGCGTCGAGCTCGGCGAGCTTGGCCAGCATCGCCTCGCGGTGCGCCCGGTACTCGGGGCTGTCGGTGTCCACGGCGGTGTCGAGAACCGTCACAGCAGGACCTCCGGTATGTCCAGGTGGCGGGAGCGCAGCCATTCGCCGAGCGCCTTGGCCTGCGGGTCGAAGCGGTGCTGGGCGGCGACGCCCGCGCCGAGGATGCCCTCGACGACGAAGTTCAGAGCGCGCAGGTTGGGCAGGATGTGGCGGGTCACGGGAAGGTCGGCGGCCTCCGGGATCAGCTCCCGGAACCGCTCCACGGTCAGGTGATGCGCGAGCCACCGCCAGGCGGGGTCACCGACCGCCCATACACCGACGTTGGCGTTCCCGCCCTTGTCCCCGCTGCGGGCCCCGGCGACGACACCGAGCGGCGCCCTCCGGGTGGGCCCGGCGGGCAGCGGCTCGGGCAGCGGGGGTTCGGGTACGTCGGTGAGGGGGGCTGTGTCCGACGGCGGCGGCACCGGGACGCGGCGCCCGTCGTGGAGGACGGCTGTGTGGCCGACGGCATCCTGAGGGACGTACGCCGCCTCGAACACCCCGTAGGGCGAGCCCTTTCCGGGCGGCGCGAGCACATGGAACCCGGGGTAGCTGGCCAGTGCGAGCTCGATGGCGGCCCCGCTCAGCGCCCGCCCCACCTTCGCCTCGTCGGCGTCCCGTACGACGAGCCGCAGCAGCGCGCTGGCGGTCTCCTCGGTGCCGGCGTCGGGGCGGTCGGTGCGCACCAGGTCCCAGCGCACCTCGGCGGGCGGCGACTTGGCGAGCGCCTCGCCCATCTGGGCCCTGACCAGCTCGGCCTTGGCCTCGATGTCGAGCCCGGTGAGCACGAAGACGACCTCGTTGCGGAATCCGCCGAGCCGGTTGAGCCCCACCTTGAGGACGGGCGGCGGTGCCTCGCCCCGCACCCCGTCGATGCGCACCCGGTCGGTCCCGTCCCGGGTGAGCCGCACGGTGTCGAGGCGGGCGGTGACATCGGGCCCCGCGTACCGGGCTCCCCCGGTCTCGTAGAGCAGCTGCGCGGTGACGGTGCCGGTGTCGACGAAGCCGCCGGTGCCGGGGTGCTTGGTGATGACGCTGCTGCCGTCGGCGTGGATCTCGGCGAGCGGGAAGCCGGGGTGCCGGACGTCGCCGTCCCGGAAGAAGGAGTAGTTGCCGCCGGTCGCCTGGGTGCCGCACTCCAGCACATGCCCGGCGACCACGGCCCCCGCGAGTTCATCAATGTTGTCCGGGGTCCAGCCGAAGCGGGCGGCGGCGGGACCGGTGACCAGGGCCGCGTCGGTGACCCGTCCGGTGACCACGACGTCGGCGCCCTCGCGCAGACAGGCGGCGATCCCGAAGCCGCCGAGGTAGGCGTGGGCGGCCAGGGCGCCCGGGTGGGCGGCGGTGAGGTCGTCGCCCTCGACATGGGCGACGCGCACCGGCAGACCGAGCCCGGCGGCCAGCTTGCGCACGGCGTCCGCGAGACCGGCCGGGTTGAGCCCGCCGGCATTGCTGACGATTTTGACGCCCCGCTCGTGGGCCAGGCCCAGGCATTCCTCGAGCTGCCGCAGGAAGGTGCGGGCGTATCCGGCGTCCGGGTTCCTCAGCCGGTCGCGGGCCAGGATGAGCATGGTCAGTTCGGCGAGATAGTCGCCGGTGAGGACGTCCAGGTCGCCGCCGGTGAGCATCTCGCGCATCGCGTCGAAGCGGTCGCCGTAGAAGCCGGAGGCGTTGCCTATGCGCAGGGGCGACCCGGCCTTCGCCGTCCCGGATGCCGTGCCCGTCACGGGGCCGCCTCCCCCTGGAGCTCACTACCGGCCTCGGGCTCACGACCGGTCCCGGGCTCACGACCGGCCTTGGACTCACGACCGGCCTTGGACTCACGTCCGCTCTCGGGCTCACGTCCGCTCTCGGGCTCACGTCCGCCGCCCGGAGGCCCGGCGAAGGCCTGGGCGATGTCCAGCCAGCGGTCGGCGTCGGGACCGTGGGCGGTGAGGGCGAGGTCGCTGCGGTGGGCGCGCTGGGTGACCAGCAGACAGAAGTCGAGCGCTGGGCCGGTGACGGACTGGGCCGCGTCCTCGGGCCCGTACACCCACCGGTCCTCACCGCCCGGTGCGGTGAGCTCGACCCTGAAGGGTTCGGCGGGCGGGGTGAGCTGGTGCACCGCGTAGGCGAAGTCCCGGGTGCGGACCCCCAGCCAGGCCACATGCCGGAGCCGGTCCGTAGGCGGCCGCACCACACCGAGCGCGTCGGCGATGTCCAGGCCGTGCGCCCAGGTCTCCATGAGCCGGGCGGTGGCCATGGAGGCGGCGGACATGGGCGGGCCGTACCAGGGGAAGCGGGCCCCGGCGGGGGCGGCCCGCAGGGCGTCGGCGAGCGCGGCACGGTCCTCGCGCCACCGCGCCAGCAGCTCGGCGGGCTCGGCCCGGGCCCCCTCCTCGGCCCCCTCGTCCACGAATGAGTAGGGAGCGGCGAGGGCCGCCTCGACGAGCTTCTGGAAGCCGTCGGCATCGGTGACGGCGAGCAGGGCGGACCGGTCGGTCCAGGCGAGGTGCGCGATCTGATGAGCGACGGTCCAGCCGGGCGCGGGAGTCGGCAGCCTCCATCCGTCCTCCCTCAACCCGGCCACCAGCCGGTCGAGTTCGTCGCTCTCGGCACACAGGTCGTCGATGACGGGCGTCGGGTCGGCCATGAGGGGGAGCATGGCAGTGACCCGCTAAACAATCAAGCACGCTTGCATGAATTTCTCGCCGCCCTCCGGAGGCACCCGCCGACCCCGGAGGGCAAGACAACGCGAAACAGGTCGGCGGCGTCCGCCCGCCGCCGAAGTCGCCTCCTACATCCCGGACGACACCTTGCGCTTGCCCGGCCGCGGCCCCGCCTGGGTCCGCACCGCGCCCATGCTCGCCACGATGACCAGGGCGATGGCGGCGGCCTCGGGGGCGGTGAGGGTCTGGTTCAGGAGCAGGAAGCCCGCGGTCGCGGCGATGGCAGGCTCCAGGCTCATCAGGATGGCGAAGGTGGAGGCGGGCAGGCGGCGCAGGGCGAGCAGCTCCAGGGTGTAGGGGAGCACGGAGGAGAGCAGGGCGACCGCTCCGCCGAGGGCCACGGTCGTCGGGTCGAGCAGCTTGGTGCCCGCCTCGGCGACGCCCAGCGGCAGGAAGAGCACCGCAGCCACGGCCATGGCGAGCGCGAGCCCGTCGGCCTGCGGGAAGCGGCGGCCGGTGCGGGCGCTGAAGACGATGTACGCGGCCCACATGCCACCCGCGCCCAGCGCGAACAGGACACCCAGCGGATCGAGGCTGCTGAACCCTCCCCCGCCGAGCAGGAACACACCGACGAGGGCCAGCGCGGCCCACACCAGATTGATCGCGCGGCGGGAGGCGACGACGGAGAGGATGAGGGGCCCGAGGACCTCCAGCGTGACCGCTGGGCCGAGCGGAATGCGGTCGACGGACTGATAGAACAGCCCGTTCATCCCCGCCATGGTGAGGCCGAAGACGACGACCGTCCCCCAGTCGGTCCGCGAGTGCCCGCGCAGCCGCGGCCGGCAGACCGTCATCAGCACCACGGCGGCCACCAGCAGCCGCAGGGTGACCACCCCGAGCGCACCGGCCCGGGGCATCAGCATCACCGCGAGCGCGCCGCCGAACTGCACGGATATCCCGCCGGCGAGCACCAGCCCGACCGGCCCGAGGGACCCCCAGCCGCGGGGCGCACCACCCGGCACGGAGGCCGGGCCCTGGCCCGCCGGGGTGACGGTGGACGGGGTGCTGGTGCTGGGCGTGGTCACGGGGCCTTCCTGAGCGTCGGTACCGCGAGACAAGGGATTCACTCTGTCGATAGTGCAATACAATGCACTGTCCAGTCCACCAAATTAAATCAGGTCAGGACCGTGAACCGCTTACATACCTGACCATGCGACCCGCGCCCACCCCCGGTCAAGCCGGTCCGGCATACGGACGCCCGCCTTCCACACGTGAGCCCCGGACGGATCCGACCTCAAGTTTCGCTCAGCAGATCACTCGCTGACCGACCTGCGCAGCGATGCCGCCGTATGTTGCACTCGTCCCGCCGATCAAGGCGGCAAACGAGGGGAGAACAAGTTGCGCATCAGACCAATGCGCCGTCTGCTATTAACGGCCACGATCCTGACGCTCGGAGCAGCTACCACCGCTCCTTCTCACGCAGTCGAGGACCCCGCCGACACACCACCCGAGACGCTCTCGCAGGACCAGGTCGGCACCCAGGACGCGAGCAGCAACGTCACCGAAGGGCCAACAATATCGGCGCAGGATCTGGCCTCCGACAAGAAGCTCGACGCTTTGCCGGAAGTGGCCGGCGCCGACGACATCGGCATCAAGCGCTGCGACAATCCCTACAAGAAGTGGTACACGGTCTCAGGCAAGACCAATTATCACGTCCCGTCCTGGTGGAACGGCACGTCGTACAAGGACGGACCGGGCGGGACGATGACCGTCGAGGTTCTCAAGGCGGGCAAGATCAGTGTCGAGTTGAGCGGGAACGCTTCGGCCGAGGCCGGCGTCATCCTCTCCAAGGCCAAGGCCGAGTTCGGCATCAAGGTGGTCGCCGAGGTCGGTGTCACGGTCGGACACAGGTACTCCCGCGTCATCAAGAACGGACGCTACGGACACATGCAGTACGGTTCGTGGGGTTACAAGGTCAATTGGACCAAGTGGGAAACAAGTGCCGACCGCTGCGGCAAGAAGAAGCTCGGATTCGGCACGGCGAAGATGCCCACCAAAGAGGTGGGTTGGCGTTACTGGGAGACGCGCTCATGACCCACGGCCCACGGCTCACACGCCGTGGCGGCGTCCTGCTCGCCTCGCTCCTCTCTGCCGCACTTGTCGTGGGTTGCAGCGGTTCCCAGGACAAGGGGAAACCGCCGGAGAACAAGTCACGCACACCGGATTCTGCTCCGAGTGACCAGATGAAGACTCTGCAGAAGAAGGCGGAACGTGCCCTGGGAATCGAAGAGGACGGCGCGGACAGCGATCTGTTCGTGGAATCCGGATTCGAGCGGGTCAACGACGGGATCCACACTCGATCAGCCCTGTCGAAGGGCGAGTCGTACTCTCTGTCGGTCGTCTGCTCGGGGAGGGGAACAGTCCAGGTCACGGTGACGGCAGAACGCTCCGTGGAACGGACCGTGACGTGTGACGGCGTCCCGGTTCGTCAGCGCATCACCGATGCCCCGGCCGAGATGAAGATCGATGTCGACGGCCTCCCCGGTTCGTCCGGCATCGCCGGTTGGCGGATCGACGAGCTCGGCGCATAGACATCTGGCACGGCTGTGGTCGGCATCAGCTCATCTGGAGCCGACCGCAGCCGTACCCACCTGGCCGCGGCTGACGGGGTGCTCACGACTCCAGCGCCTCCGCCAGTACCTCCGCCAGGTGGCGTCCCCGGACGCCGGCCAGTTGTTCCAGTTGGGTGCGGCAGGAGAAGCCGTCCGCCAGGACCACGGCCGTTTCTCCGGCCTCGCGGACCGCGGGGAGGAGCTGTTCCTCGGCGCAGGCGGCCGAGATGTCGTAGTGGCCGTTCTCGAAGCCGAAGTTGCCTGCGAGGCCGCAGCAGCCGCCGGTCAGGTCGCCGGTGAGGCCGGCGGCGGTGCGCAGCCGGCGGTCGGCGGCGTCGCCGAGCACCGCGTGCTGGTGGCAGTGGGTCTGGCCGGTGACGGGGCGGTCCAGCCTCGGCGGGCTCCAGTGCGGGGCGTACTCCTCCAGGGTCTCGGCGAAGGTGCGGATGCGGGAGGCGAGGTGCGCGGCCCTCGGATCGTCGTGCAGCAGCTCCGGTGCGTCCGAGCGCAGGGCCGCGGCGCAGCTCGGTTCCAGGACGACCACCGGGGCGTCCGTCTCCAGCACCGGTTCCATCAGGTCGAGGGTGCGGCGCAGCACCGACCGTGCCCGGTCGAGCTGGCCGGTGGAGATGTAGGTCAGCCCACAGCAGACCCGGCCGCGCCGGGCGGTCAGCAGCCGTGCCGCCGACCGTGAGCGCGCGTCCCCCACCGGCCGGCCGCGCAGCCGCAGCGACGGGGGCAGGGCCACCCGCAGGCCCGCCGCCTCCAGCACCCGCACGGCCGCCCGCCCCACCGAGGGCGACAGATGCTCGGTGAAGGTGTCGGGCCAGAGAACGACCAGGGGGGCGTCCGGAAGGGCAGCGGCGCCGCGGCTTCGCCACCAGTGCGTGAATGTCCGGCCCGCGATGCGTGGGAGCTCCCGCTGCTGTGCGATGCCGCCCAGGCGTTTCCCGAGCCGGGCCAGCGGCCTCACCGACGCCAGCGCGTTGACCAGGGCCGCCATCCGGGTCCGGGCCACCCAGCGCAGCCAGACCGGCAGCCGGCCCATGGTGTAGTGGGCGGCCGGGCGGCGGCGGCCGGCGTAGTGGTGGTGCAGGAACTCCGCCTTGTAGGTGGCCATGTCGACCCCGACGGGGCAGTCCGAGCGGCAGCCCTTGCAGGACAGGCACAGGTCCAGCGCGTCCCGCACCTCGGTGGAGCGCCAGCCGTCCGTCACCAGTTCACCGGCGAGCATCTCGTGCAGCAGCCGGGCGCGCCCGCGCGTGGAGTGCTCCTCGGCGCCGGTCGCCCGGAAGGAGGGGCACATCACCGCCGGGCCGGACACCGAGGTGGTACGGCACTTGGCGACGCCCACGCAGCGGCGCACCGCGGCCGAGAAGTCCCCGTCGTCGGCCGGGTAGCCGAAGGCGACGCCGACCGGCTCGCGGGGCAGCACGGAGAAGCGGAGGTGGGTGTCCAGCGGGGCGGGGCGGACCAGCATGCCCGGGTTCAGCAGGTCGCCGGGGTCCCAGACGGCCTTGGTCCGCTCGAAGAGGGCCACCATCTCCTCGCCGTACATCCGCGGCAGCAGCTCGGCCCGGGCCTGCCCGTCCCCGTGCTCCCCGGACAGCGAGCCGCCGTGCGCCACGACCAGGCCGGCCAGCTCCTCGGAGAAGCGGCGGAAGCGGGCGATGCCCGGCTCGGTGAGGAGGTCGAAGTCGATACGGACGTGGATGCAGCCGTCCCCGAAGTGCCCGTAGGGGGTGCCGCGCAGGCCGTGGGCGGCCAGCAGTCCCCGGAAGTCCCGCAGATACGCGCCGAGGCGGGCGGGCGGCACCGCGCAGTCCTCCCAGCCGGGCCAGGCCTCGGTGCCGTCCGGCATGCGGGTGGCCGTGCCGCTCGCGTCCTCCCGGATCCGCCACAGCGCCCGCTGCCGCGCGGGGTCGGTCACCACCAGGTGGTCCACGACGTCGGCCGCGCGGACGATCGTCTCCGCCCGTGCCCGCGCCTCGTCCTCGGTGTCGCCGCCGGTCTCCACGAACAGCCAGGCCCCGCCGCGCGGCAGGCCGGCCGGCGACGGCACCAGGTCGGCCGCCATGCCCTCCACGGTCAGCGGCCCGTACGGCAGCAGCCCCGCCGCCGCCTCCGCGGCCCCGCTCTCGTCCCCGTACGCGAGCACCGCGAGCGCCCGCGCCCGCGGCACCGGCACCAGCTCCACCACCGCTTCCGTCAGCACGCCCAGGGTGCCCTCGGACCCGCAGAAGAAGCGGGCCACATCGGCGCCCCGCTCCGGCAGCAGCGCGTCCAGCGCGTACCCGGAGATGCGCCGGGGCAGCTCCGGGAAGCCGGTGCGCAGCCGGGCCAGCTCCCCCTCCACCAGCTCCCGCAGCCCGGTCGGCGCCCCCGCCCACCGCTGCCCGAGCTCCAGCCGCTCTCCTCCTGAGGTGACGACCGACAGCGAGCGCACGCTGTCCGCCGTGGTCCCCCAGGCGACGGAATGGGAGCCGCAGGAGTTGTTGCCGATCATTCCGCCGATGGTGCAGCGGGAGTGGGTGGACGGATCGGGGCCGAAGCGCAGTCCGTGCGGGGCGGCGGCCTCCTGGAGGCGGTCGAGCACGAGTCCCGGCTGGACCACGGCGGTGCGCGCCTCGGGGTCGAGGCGGAGGATGCGGTTCATGTGCCGGGTGAAGTCCAGCACCACCCCGGTGCCGGTGGCCTGCCCCGCGATCGACGTCCCCCCGCCGCGCGCCACCACCGGCACGCCGTGCGTCCGGCACACCGCGAGCGCGGCCGCCACGTCGTCGGCGTCCCGCGGCGCGACGACACCGAGCGGGACCCGCCGGTAGTTGGAGGCGTCCATGGTGTTCAGCGCCCGCGCGGTGACGCCGAAGTCCACGGACCCGCGCACGGCCCTGGCCAGCTCGTCCCGCAGCTGTCGGTGCTCCGTCATTCCGGTGGTCATTCCCCCAGCATGCCCGCAGGACCGTCCACACCTCCCGTTCGCGTGTCCCGCACGCCCCGCGCCCGTCTCACCGGACGGACGACGTTTCGCCCGGCTTTCCCGGAGCCGCTAGGCTCCGACCGTGGCTGAGATCCAGATTCCCGCTGACATCAAGCCCGCCGACGGACGTTTCGGCGCGGGTCCCTCCAAGGTGCGGACGGAAGCGCTGGACGCGCTGGCCGCGACCGGTGCGTCCCTCATGGGCACCTCCCACCGCCAGGCCCCCGTCAAGAACCTGGTCGGCCAGGTACGCGAGGGCATCCGCGAGCTGTTCCAGCTCCCGGACGGCTACGAGGTGATCCTCGGCAACGGCGGCTCCACCGCGTTCTGGGACATCGCGACCCACGGCCTGATCGAGAACAAGTCGCAGCACCTCAGCTTCGGCGAGTTCAGCTCCAAGTTCGCCAAGGCGGCCAAGCTCGCCCCCTGGCTCGCCGAGCCGGACATCATCTCCACCGACCCGGGCACCCACCCGGAGCCGGTCGCCGCGGCCGGCGTGGACGTCTACGCCTTCACCCACAACGAGACCTCCACCGGTGTGGCCATGCCGATCAAGCGCGTGGCCGGCGCCGACGAGGGCGCGCTGGTCCTGGTGGACGCCACCTCCGGCGCCGGCGGCCTGCCCGTCGACATCGCGGAGACGGACGTCTACTACTTCGCCCCGCAGAAGTCCTTCGCCTCCGACGGCGGCCTGTGGATCGGCATCTTCTCCCCGGCGGCCATCGAGCGCGCCGAGCGCATCCACGCCTCCGGCCGCCACGTCCCGGAGTTCTTCAGCCTCCCGACGGCGATCGACAACTCCCGCAAGAACCAGACGTACAACACCCCGGCCCTCGCCACCCTGTTCCTGCTGAACCAGCAGCTGGAGTGGCTCAACGGGCAGGGCGGCCTGGACTGGGCGGTCCGCCGCACGGCCACCTCCGCCCGCACGCTGTACGGCTGGGCCGAGGACATCAAGTACGCCAACCCGTTCGTCACCGACCCGGCCAAGCGCTCGGCGGTCATCGGCACGATCGACTTCACGGACGAGGTCGACGCCGCCGCCGTCGCCAAGACCCTGCGGGCCAACGGCATCGTCGACACCGAGCCGTACCGCAAGCTCGGCCGCAACCAGCTCCGTATCGCGATGTTCCCGGCGATCGACCCGGCGGACATCGAGGCGCTGACGAAGTGCGTCGACTACGTGATCGAGCGGCTCTGACGGACGTGTCCACCAGCGCCGTGCGCTGACGGAACGCGCAAGTGAAGGGGCGCCCGGCCATCGCCGGGCGCCCCTTCGCCTGTCCGTGCCTCGACCAGCCCCCTGGCTGCGAATTGCCGGCTACCGGCTCAGCCGCTGGAAGCGCCGCACCGCCAGCGGCAGGAAGCGGACCGTCAGCACGACCGGCCACACCCCCGCCATCAGCAGCGCATGCCGCTCGACCCAGGAGTTCCCGCCGCCGACCGGCGTCCCGAACAGCTCGCGCGTCGCCGCGGCCGTGGAGGAGAGCGGGTTCCAGGCGGCCACCCAGCCGAGCCAGTCCGGCAGGCACCGGCACGATGTCCCTCTACCGCTACGTCCCCGCCTGGAGATGTGCGTGACCGCCCGCCGCTCGGCCGCGGCCGACGGCTCCCCGGCGCCGGGGCCCGGCGACTCCTCCTCAGCCCAGACGCCCGGTGACTCCTCCTCAGCCCCGGCGGCGGAACAGCCGTCGTAGCCCGAGCAGTACAGCGATCGCGGCGATCACCGCGATCGCCCCCGAAGTCAGCGTCGGGCCACCGGACTTGCCGTCACCGGAGGCATCGGCGTCCCCCTTCCCGGAGGACGACCCCTCGCCGTCACCACCGCCGCCCGGGGCCTCCCGCGCCACGACCCCGCTGCCCTCTCCCTCGCTGCCGAACAGCAGCCGCGACCCGTCGGCGGAGTAGGTGACGGACTCCCCCTGCCCCTGGATCGGCACGCTCAGCCGCCCCTTGCGCCGCAGCTTCCCGCCGTTCCAGTCGTAGAGGACGCCGCCGAAGTACCCGCGCACGGCGAGCTGTTGACCGTCCGGCGAGAGCGCGGCGTCGGTCGCCCACATCTCGACGTCGGCGACCGGCCGGAAGACATTGGTGCCCGAGGGGCTCAACTCGGCGGGCCCTTCGTAGAGATGCCCGCCCTCCTCCTGCTTGTCGATGATGTAGACGCGCCCGGTCCTCGGGTGCACGACCATCGACTCGGCGTCGCGGCTGCCGTCCGAGTACTTCACCACGTACTGGGTGGCCCGGACCGACTGGTCCTTGAGCACCTCCGGCTCGGGCAGCCGGTAGATCCACACATACGGCCACTGCACACCGTCGTTGTCGCCGATGTCGCCGACGTAGAGCTGGTTGTCCGGGCCCATCGAGATCGCCTCGACGTCACGCGGGGTGCCCACCCCGGTCAGGGTGATCGTCGCGACGGTCTCGCCGGTGCGGCTGTCCACGGCGTAGAGGAAGGCGCCCCGGTCCTGGTCGTTGTGCGTCCAGTAGATGCCCTTGTGGCGGCGGGAGGCGGCCAGCCCGCTGGACTCGGTGATGCGCGGATCCTTGATCTGGAACCCGCCGTCACCGTCGTCGCTGCCGGCGGCGGAGGCGGTGGGGACGGCGGTGACGGAGAGGGCACCTGCCAGAAGTCCCGCGGCGAGCAGGGCGAAAGATCGGCGCATGTCCCAAGAGTGCCACCCCGCGCGGCCAGGCGAGGGCTGGTGGCCGGACTCACATCGCGGCGACCGGCGGTTTCGTCCATGATGATCGTGTGCTCAGGTTGATGCCCGTAGGCGACTCGATGACCATCGGGAGCGCGGGTGAACACACCTGGCGTTACCGGCTGTGGCAGCACCTGTGCGGAGCGTACGGCAGAC
The DNA here is from genome assembly GCF_039524635.1 of Streptomyces thermocarboxydovorans. NCBI lineage: Bacteria > Bacillati > Actinomycetota > Actinomycetes > Kitasatosporales > Streptomycetaceae > Streptomyces > Streptomyces thermocarboxydovorans. The sequence continues at coordinate 66,579 of NZ_BAAAGU010000013.1, forward strand.
CCTTCACCTTCGTCGGACCGCGCGAGACGCTGCGCGACCCGGCTACGGACGAGCCCACCTCGTACGCCTACGCCGACCCCGACTTCCCGCGGGCACATCTGGCCGGCTGGGGCGAGGGCTGGTGCCACATGGCCCCGCTGATCGGCGAGGCGGTCCGCACCTGCCGCGCCGACGTGCTGCTGGTCTCCCTCGGCCTGATCGACCTGGGCTTCTACACCAACGCCGAGCAGACGGCGGCCAACGTCCGCACCTTCGTCGACGAGGCGCGGGCCGCCCGCCCGGGCATCCGGATGGTCCTGCTGCCGGTGATCCCCAACATCCGCGCCCAGCAGGACGCCCCCTTCGCCGCCCAGGTCACCGAGTTCAACGAACGCCTGGCCAAGACCGCGGCCGACCTGGACACCCCCGCCTCCCCCGTCCTGCTGGCCACCCCGGCCCCGTCGTACGACATCCACACCGACACCTACGACGGCACGCATCCCAACGCCAGCGGCGAGCACAAGCTGGCGGCGTCCTTCGCGGACGCGATGTGGCAGAGCTGGGACCTGGGCGGCCCCTACGAGGTGCGGGACCGCATCGGCGGCCGGGGCCGCTGACCGGCATCCCGTCATGGCGCGCAGCACGCCGGTGTGCGGAACGGGGGTCGAGCAGTCGGGCGGGCGGAGGGCCGCGGGGCGTCCTCTTGCCTAGAGCGCACTCCACGACGTTGGCTGGACGGTCATGAAGTACACGCAGCTCGGACGCACCGGACTCAAGGTCAGCCGACTCGTCCTCGGCACGATGAACTTCGGTCCGCAGACCGACGAGGCCGAAAGTCACGCCATCATGGACGCGGCGCTGGACGCCGGGATCAACTTCTTCGACACCGCCAACGTCTACGGCTGGGGCGAGAACAAGGGCCGCACCGAGAGCATCATCGGCAACTGGTTCGCCAAGGGCGGCGGCCGGCGCGACAAGGTCGTCATCGCCACCAAGGTGTACGGGAACATGGGCACCGACGGCGAGGTCTGGCCCAACCACGACAAGCTCTCCGCGGTCAACATCCGCCGGGCCGTGGACGCCAGCCTCAAGCGGCTCCAGACGGATCACATCGACCTCTACCAGTTCCACCACATCGACCGGGCCACCCCGTTCGAGGAGATCTGGCAGGCCATCGACGTCCTGATCCAGCAGGGCAAGATCATCTACGTCGGCTCCTCCAACTTCCCCGGCTACAAGATCGCCCAGGCCAACGAGCTCGCCGCCCGCCGCGGCGGCACCATCGGCCTGGTCAGCGAGCAGTGCCTGTACAACCTCTACGAGCGGCGCGCCGAGATGGAGGTCATCCCGGCCGCGCAGGACTACGGGCTCGGGGTGATCCCCTGGTCGCCGCTGCACGGCGGACTGCTGGGCGGGGTGCTGAAGAAGCAGGCCGAGGGCGGCCGGCGGGCCTCCGGGCGCGCCGCGGAGACGCTGCAGGACCCGGCCGCCCGCGCGAAGATCCAGGCGTACGAGGACCTGGCCGACAAGCACGGCCTGGAGCCCGGCGAGCTGGCCCTGGCCTGGCTGCTCACCCGCCCCGGCGTCACCGGCCCGATCGTCGGCCCGCGCACCGCGGAGCAGCTGACATCCGCGCTGCGGGCGGCGGAGCTGGAGCTGAGCGAGGAACTGCTGGCCGGCCTGGACGAGATCTTCCCCGGCCCGGGCCCGTCCCCGGAGGCCTTCGCCTGGTAGCGGCCGGGACCGGGAGTTTCCCGCACACGGCAGCCGGCGGCGGTGCTACTTTCCGAGCACCGCCGCCAGCGCCACCACGACGAACATCAGCACGAGCGCACCGGCCATGATCCGGTTACGGGTCTTCGGGTCCACGCCTTCGAGCCTATCCGGCGGCCCCGAGCGCCCGGCGCGCGACCGCCTCGTAGCGGGGCTGCTCGCCCGGCACCCCGCTCACCGGCAGGTTGCTGCGCACCAGCGCCAGCTCCGCCACGGTCCAGGTACGGCTGCGGAACGCGCGCAGCCGCGCGACGAAGGGCCGGGCGTCGATGCCGTCCCGGCTGCGGGCCACCGTCAGATGCGGCTTGTACCGGCGGTGCTCCCCCATGTCGATGCCCGCCTTGCGCGCCGCCGCCTCGGCCCGCCCGGCGAGCACCCCGAGGGCCCGCACATCGCCGTCCGCCCCGGCCCACAGGGCCCTCCCGCGCCCGAACTGACCCCCGCCGCCGAGCGCCAGCGCGAACGGCTCCGTACGGGACGCGGCCCGCCCGAGCCGCTCGGTCAGCGCGGGCACCAGCTCGTCGTCGACCTCCCCGTAGAAGGCCAGCGTGAAGTGCCACCCCGGCTGCCCGGTCCACCGCAGCCCGTCGGCTCCCGGCAGCGTCTTCAGCGCCGCCACCTCCGCCGCAAGCTCCGCGACGACGTCCTCGGGCGGCAACACGGCAGCGAACAGTCTCATGGGGGCCAGTCTGCCCCGGATGACCCGGTCACCGTGCGTATCGTTGTACTGCGCGGCTGTACGCATCGAGCGGCCAGCCGGGGAGGAGCGCCACGATGACCGTCCTTGATGACAGGATCGAGATGGCCGAGAGCGGCGACGAACTCACGCTCGACATGATGTTCGAGTGGCTGGAGAGGATGCCCGTCCCCGAGGGTTACAAGGCCGAGATCGTCGGGGGGCACATTTTCATGACGCCGCAGCGGGACACCCACTGGGACATCATCGCGGACATCTACGACCAGCTGCGGACCAAGTATCCGCGCAAACGCGTCAAGTCCGATGTCCGCATGGACTACCCGGGCCGCCTCAACGGTTTCGCCTCCGACATCGTGGCGCTGGCGGAAGGCGCTCAGAAGGACGCCAAGGGCCTCTGGCGCCATGAGGACGTCGAGTTCGTCGCCGAAGTCATCTCCAAGGACACCGCGTCCAACGACTACGGGCCCAAGAAGGACACCTACGCGGCGGCCGGCGTCCCCGTGTATCTGATCGTCGACCCGTACGCCGGTGAATGGCACCTGCACACCCTGCCGCAGGACGGCAAGTACCACAGCAGCGTCAGCTTCGGCTTCGGCGTCGGCATCGACCTCACCGACACCCCCGTCGGCCTCGTCCTCAAGACCGACGACTTCCCCCGCGACTGACCGGCGCGCCCGGTCGGCCACCCGTCCGCTACACCGCCCGGGCCAGCTCCTCCTCGCGCTGCTCCCTCGGGACGAAGCGGATGTGGGGGTGGCCGTCGTGCCAGCCGATGGTGAGGCGGAGGTTGCCTACGCGGGCCAGGATCAGGCCGATGACGGCGGCGGCGGTGATGGCGACGGCGCCGCCCGCGGCGAAGCCGATGCGGGCGCCGTAGGTGTCGGTGAGCCAGCCGACGACGGGCGCGCCGACCGGGGAGCCGCCGAGGAAGACCATCATGTAGAGGGCCATGACGCGGCCCCGGACGGCCGGGTCGGTGGACGTCTGGATGGAGGTGTTCGTGGTGACGTTGACCGTCATCGCGAACAGGCCGATCGGGATCATCAGCAGGGCGAACATCCACAGCTCGGGGGCGGCCGCGGCGAGGATCTCCAGCGTGCCGAAGGCCAGCGCGGCCAGGATCAGCAGGCGCAGCCGGGCCGTGCCGCGGCGGGCGGCGAGCAGGGCGCCGGCCAGCGAGCCGACCGCCATCAGCGTGTTGAACATGCTGTAGACGCCCGCGTCCCCGTGGAAGACGTCGTCGGCGAAGGCGGAGAGGTAGACGGGGAAGTTGAAGGCGAAGGTGCCGATGAAGCCGATCAGCACGATGGGCCAGATCAGCTCGGGCCGGCCGGCCACATAGCGCAGGCCCTCGCGCAGCTGGCCCTTGCCGCGCGGCGCGCGCTCCACGGCGTGCAGCTCGCGGGAGCGCATCAGCAGCAGACCGGTGAGCGGCGCCACGAAGGACAGGCCGTTGAGGAGGAACGCCCAGCCCGTGCCGACCCCGGTGATCAGCAGGCCGGCGACGGCGGGGCCGACCAGACGGGCGGACTGGAAGTTCGCGGAGTTCAGGCTGACCGCGTTCTGCAGCCGGCGGGGGCCGACCAGCTCGGAGACGAAGGACTGGCGGGCCGGGTTGTCGACCACGGTGGCCAGGCCGACGGCGCAGGCGGCGACGTAGACGTGCCAGACCTGCACCTGCCCGGTCAGGGTGAGGACGGCGAGCGCGATCGCGGTGAGCGCCATCGCGGACTGGGTGACGAGAAGCGTGGGGCGCTTGCGCAGGCGGTCGACGAGCACGCCGCCGTACAGGCCGAACAGCAGCATCGGCAGGAACTGCAGGGCGGTGGTGATGCCGACGGCGGCGGAGGAGCCGGTGAGGCTGAGCACCAGCCAGTCCTGGGCGATGCGCTGCATCCAGGTGCCGATGTTGGAGACGACCTGGCCCAGGAAGAACAGGCGGTAGTTCCTGATCCTCAGCGAGGAGAACATCGACGTCTTGCGGGGGGTGGTCTCGCGGGCGGGTTCGTGGGTGTCCGGTGCGGGGGCGGAAGGTGCTCCGGGTCCCGTACTCAAAAGGTTCGCCTCCTCGCGAATCGACGTCCTACAGGTGCGCCAGCTTCTCCAGCACCGGGGCCGCGACGCGCAGCTTGGCCCACTCCTCCTCGTCGAGCTCCTCCACCAGGGAGGCCAGGAAGGCGTTGCGCTTGCGGCGGCTCTCCTCGAGCATCGCCTCTGCCCGCTCGGTCTGCGTCACGACCTTCTGGCGCCGGTCGTCCGGATGTGGCTCCAGCCGGACCAGCCCCTTGGACTCCAGCAGCGCCACGATGCGGGTCATCGACGGCGGCTGGACGTGTTCCTTGCGGGCGAGCTCGCCCGGGGTGGCGCTGCCGCAGCGGGCCAGGGTGCCGAGCACCGACATCTCGGTGGGGCTGAGCGACTCGTCGACCCGCTGGTGCTTGAGCCGACGGGACAGCCGCATCACGGCGGATCGGAGTGCGTTCACGGCGGCCGCGTCGTCGCCATGGCTGAGGTCCGGCATGTTGTTTAGGTTATGTCATTACCCTGGCTAAGGACCACCGGAGAAGTCCATGGATGCCCGTGACGACCGCCACTCATACACCGGATCACTCATACGGGTGATCCTTCAACGGAACCTGACACATCGCACCGAAGGGTGCGGCAACGCTCATGAGCCATGGGGACCGAAGTGCTCAGCCTCCGCATAGACCACGAACTGCTCGAACGACTCAAGGAGCATGCCGCCAAACGCGGCATGAGCGTCCAGGACTATGTCGTCCGGACGCTCATGCGCGATGACTTCGACCAGCGGTTCCAGGCCGCCGTCGAGGAGACGGAGAAGTTCTACGGGGTCACCTGAGCCCCTCCGAGGGCGCGGGCGGGGACCCCGCCGGTCAGGTCAGGCCCAGTGCCGGCATCAGGTAGTAGAAGGCGAACACCGCCGCCACCACGTACATCGCCGGCGGGACCTCCCGGCCGCGCCCGACCGCCAGGCGCAGCACCACGAAGGTGATGAAGCCCATCCCGATGCCGTTGGTGATCGAGTAGGTGAACGGCATCATCAGCATCGTCACGAAGGCCGGGACGGCGATCGTGTAGTCCGCCCAGTCGATCTCCTTGACCGACCCCGCCAGGATCAGGAAGCCCACCGCGACCAGCGCGGGCGTGGCCGCCTGCGACGGGACCATGGTGGCGACCGGCGTGAGGAACAGCGCCACGGCGAACAGCGCACCGGTGATCACATTGGCGAAGCCGGTGCGCGCGCCCTCGCCGACACCGGCGGTGGACTCCACGAAGCAGGTGGTGGCCGAGGCCGAGCTGGCGCCGCCCGCGGCGACCGCGATGCCGTCGACGAAGAGCACCTTGTTGATGCCGGGCATCTGGCCCTCGCCGTCGGTCAGCCTGGCCTCGTCGGAGACGCCCATGATCGTGCCCATCGCGTCGAAGAAGCACGACAGCAGCACGGTGAAGACGAACAGCACGCCGGTCAGCACCCCGACCTTGCCGAACCCGCCGAACAGGCTGACCTCGCCGATCAGGCCGAAGTCGGGGGTGGCCACCGGGTTGCCGGGCCAGACCGGGCTGGTCAGACCCCAGGAGGGGATGTCGGCGACGGCGTTGATGATCATGGCGACGACCGTCATCGCCACGATCGACAGCAGGATCGCGCCCGGCACCCGGCGCACGATCAGCGCCAGCGTGAGCAGCGCGCCGAGCACGAAGACCAGCACCGGCCAGCCGTTGAGGTGACCGTCCGCGCCGAGCTGCAGCGGGACGGTGGTCTGGGCGGCGTCGGGGATGCGGGAGACGAAGCCGGCGTCCACCAGGCCGATCAGCATGATGAACAGGCCGATACCGATCGCGATGGCCTTGCGCAGCCCGTAGGGCACGGCGTTCATCACGCGCTCGCGCAGACCGGTGGCGACCAGCAGCATCACCACGAAACCGGCCAGCACCACCATGCCCATGGCGTCCGGCCAGGACATCCGCGGGGCGAGCTGGAGCGCGACGACCGAGTTCACGCCGAGCCCCGCGGCCAGCGCGATCGGGACGTTGCCGATGACGCCCATCAGCAGCGTGGTGAACGCCGCGGTCAGCGCGGTCGCGGTGACCAGCTGGCCGTTGTCCAGCTGGTGGCCGTACATGTCCTTCGCGCTGCCCAGGATGATCGGGTTCAGCACGATGATGTAGGCCATCGCGAAGAAGGTGGCGAAACCGCCGCGGACCTCGCGGGCGAGGGTGCTGCCGCGTTCGGAGATCTTGAAGAAGCGGTCGAGCGCTCCGGACGCCGGGCCGGACCCCGGCTGGTCGGGGCTGGGGGCCTTGGCGGGGGCCGAGGTGGACATGCGGGACCTCATCACCAGCGGGCCTCCCCCAAGACCCTTTGGTGTTTCCTACGAACAGAAGCGGTCAGAGACAAACGGATTCAGTATGAACATATGGCGGCCGCAAATCCATCTACTCGCGTAGAGGACCAGGCCCCGTAAGCTGTCGCTCATGGCAGGGCTTTTCTCGGGACCCCCGATCAGGCACGAGGCGCCGGAGCCCCTGGAGGGGCCGGTCGTCGGCACCGTCGTCGGCGGCACGATCGTCTGGTTCGTCCTCTTCCTGGTGCAGCTGCCCTTCTACGGGTGGTTCGAAGAGCACGGCCACACCTGGTGGCTGTGGACCTGCCTGGCCGGCGGCGGACTCGGGCTGATCGGCATCTGGTACGTGCGCAAGCGGGATGCCGCGATCAAGCGCGCGCAGGAGGAGCAGCAGTCCGCCTCCTCGTGACTGCCCGTCGGACCACCGCCCGCCCCCGTCGTACGACCACGGCACGACAAGGCCCCGAGGCCCGTCCTACCGTGGTCTGAACTCCGCGCCTCCGGCGGGTGAATGCCCCCATCCGCACGTACCGTCGAATGCATGACGCATCTCGACGCGGGCACCCAGGCCGACGTCGCGCGACCCGGCGTCCGCACCACCCCGGCGACCGGACTGACCTCCGCCGAGGTCGCCGAGCGGGTGGCCCGCGGCCAGGTCAACGACGTACCGGTGCGCAGCAGCCGGTCGCTGACCGACATCGTCCGCGCCAACGTCTTCACCCGCTTCAACGCGATCATCGGCGTGCTCTGGGTGATCATGCTGGCGGTCGCGCCCATCCAGGACAGCCTGTTCGGCTTCGTGATCCTCGCCAACACCGGCATCGGCATCGTGCAGGAGTGGCGGGCGAAGAAGACCCTCGACTCGCTCGCGCTGATCGGCGAGGTGCGGCCCACGGTGCGCAGGGACGGGACGGCCACCGAGGTCAGCACGTCCGAGATCGTGCTCGACGACCTCATAGAGATCGGGCCGGGCGACAAGATCGTCGTCGACGGGGTGTGCGTCGAGACGGACGTGCTGGAGATCGACGAGTCGCTGCTCACCGGCGAGGCCGACCCGGTGGTCAAGCGGCCCGGCGACCAGGTGCTGTCCGGAAGCTTCGTGGTCGCGGGCGGCGGCGCCTTCCAGGCGACCGAGGTGGGCCGCGCGGCGTACGCGGCGCAGCTCGCCGAGGAGGCCTCCCGCTTCACCCTGGTCCACTCCGAGCTGCGCTCGGGCATCTCCACGATCCTCAAGTACGTGACGTGGATGATGATCCCGACCGCGATCGGCCTGATCATCAGCCAGCTGGTGGTGAAGGACAACGAGCTGAAGGACTCCATCGCCCGCACCGTCGGCGGCATCGTGCCGATGGTCCCGGAAGGGCTGGTGCTGCTCACCTCCATCGCCTTCGCGATCGGTGTGATCCGGCTCGGCCGCAAGCAGTGCCTGGTGCAGGAGCTGCCCGCCATCGAGGGGCTGGCCCGGGTCGACATGGTGTGCCTGGACAAGACCGGCACCCTGACCGAGGGCGGCATGGACGTCACCGAGCTGCGGGTCTTCGACGGGTACGAGGAGCCGTACGTCCACCGGGTGCTCGGGGCGCTCGGCGCCGCCGACCCCCGCCCCAACGCCTCCCTCCAGGCGATTATCGACCGGTACCCGGCGGCCGGCGGCCGGCGCTGCACCGAGGCGCTGCCCTTCTCCTCCGCCCGCAAGTACAGCGGGGCCGTGCTCGAGGAGGACGGCGGCCGCGGCGGGACCGTGACCTGGCTGCTCGGGGCGCCCGACGTCCTGCTGGCCGCCGGCCACCCCGCGCTGAAGGACACCGACCGCCTCAACCGGCAGGGGCTGCGGGTGCTGCTGCTGGCCCGCACCGACCGGGCCCTGTCCGCCGAGGACGTCGCCGAGGGCGCCCGGCCGGCCGCGCTGGTGGTGCTGGAGCAGCGGCTGCGCCCGGACGCCGCCGACACCCTGCGCTACTTCGAGGAGCAGAACGTCCGCGCCAAGGTCGTCTCCGGCGACAACGCGGTGTCGGTCGGGGCGGTCGCCTCGAAGCTCGGCCTGGAGGGCACGACGGTCGACGCGCGCCGGCTGCCCGCCGACCGGGACGAGATGGCCGAGGCGCTGGACGAGGCGACCGTCTTCGGCCGGGTCACCCCGCAGCAGAAGCGGAACATGGTGGGCGCGCTCCAGTCGCACGGGCACACCGTGGCGATGACCGGCGACGGCGTGAACGACGTGCTGGCGCTGAAGGACGCGGACATCGGCGTGGCGATGGGCTCGGGCTCGGAGGCGACCCGGGCCGTCGCGCAGATCGTGCTGCTGAACAACAGCTTCGCCACGCTGCCGTCGGTGGTGGCGGAGGGCCGCCGGGTCATCGGCAACATCACGCGGGTGGCGACGCTGTTCCTGGTGAAGACGGTGTACTCGGTGCTGCTGGCCATCCTGGTGGTCTGCTCGCAGGTGGAGTACCCGTTCCTGCCCCGCCATCTGACCCTGCTGTCCACGCTGACCATCGGCGTCCCGGCGTTCTTCCTGGCCCTCGCCCCCAACCGTGAGCGGGCCCGCCCCCACTTCGTCCGCCGGGTCATGCGGTATGCCATCCCCGGCGGAGCGCTGGCCGCGCTCGCCACCTTCGCGACGTACCTGCTGGCCCGCGCCCACTACTCCGCCGATGGCGCCCTGGAGGCGGAGACCAGCGCGGCGACCCTGACCCTCTTCCTGATCTCCATCTGGGTCCTGGCGGTCATCGCCCGCCCCTACACCTGGTGGCGCATCGCCCTGGTCGCGGCGATGGCGGGAGCCTTCCTGCTGGTGCTGGCGGTGCCGTGGCTGCAGGAGTTCTTCGCCCTGAAGCTGGTCGGCATGACGCTGCCGTGGATCGCGGTGGGCGTGGCGGTCGTGGCGGCGGTCACCCTGGAGTTCGTGTGGAAGTGGGTGGACCGCCGCTTCCCTGCCTGACGTGTTCCGGGCTCGGGCAGCCCCCTGCGACGCCGCTCGGCACGATCATCGTGGGCTCAGTCGAACCAGCGGTCCCGGGCCAGTTCCTCCGTGCGGGACGGGTCCTCCAGGAGGGCTGCCACCTCGAAGCGGCGGGGCCACTGGCCGGCTGCCCAGGCGAGGCCTGCGGCGACGCCCTCGAGGGTGGCGGCGTGGACGACGCCGTCGTCGGTGAGGCGCCAGTCGATCTCGATGCCGTCGACGACGAGTTCCTCGTGCTCGACGTAGGAGGAGGGGGTGCGCGGGCCGAGCAGGACGCGTACGGAATCCGGGACCTCGTGTTCCGTGCCCTTGCTGTGCACCTCGCCGGTGACGGACTCGCTCAGGCGGCGCACCTGGAAGAGTTCGGCGAGTCCGGCGGCGCGGGTGGGGCGGACCGGGAGGAGGGGGACGCCCTCGGTGAAGGGGAGCAGGTCGGGCGAGTCGACGACCACCGCGTCGGCCGCGTCCACGACCCGCACGTCCCCGTCGACGACCGCGCGCAGCTCGTCCGGCAGGGTCACCTGCTCGGGGTCCAGTTCGGCCAGCGCGGTGTACAGGGCGTGCAGTTGGGGTGCGGTGACCTGGCGGTCGGGGTCGGCGAGGCGGTCCAGCAGTTCGGCCGCGCCGCCCGGCTCGTCGAGCAGGGCCGACACGGAGGTGCGCACGCCCAGCGCGCGCAGCACCTGCGCGTCGTCGAAGCCGGTCGCGTCGGCCTCGTCGTAGAGCCCGCGCAGCAGCGGGTCGCCGCCGGCGGCGCGCAGGCCGGCCGGGCGGCGTCCGTCGAGCACGGGGTGGCCGCGCAGCCACCAGGCGGTGTAGGGCCGTACGACCTCGTGGGTGCCGTCCGGCAGCAGGATCCGCACCGGCTGGGTGATCGCGTCCCGCAGCGGCGGGCGGGACAGCAGGGCGAGGGCGCGGGGCCACTGGTCGTCGTCGACCAGGTCCAGGTCGCGGACGGCGACGATCTCGGTGGCGACCGGCGGCACGGGTGTGTCGGGGAAGCGGTCGAGGATGTCCTCGCACCACACGTCCACCGCGTCCAGCAGTCCCGCGTCGTCCGGTTCGGGGTAGTCGCCCTCGCGCGGTTCGAGTTCGTCGGGGTCGAGGACGACGTCGGTGGCGCGGATCAGGGTGAAGTTGACCAGGACGCCGCAGGCGGCCAGCGGCTGCTCGCCCCACCGTTCGGCCAGCTCGGCGTCGACGGCGGCGAGTTCGCCCTCGCGCATCACGGAGGCGAAGGGGCCGCCGGGGAAGACCAGTTCGCAGGCGGGGGACAGCTCGCCGTCCTCGTCGGGCAGCGCCAGGGCGCCCAGCCAGGGCTCGTCGCCGGGTTCCAGGCCGGCGTCGCGCACCAGGCCGAGCACGGTGTCGGCGAGTTCCTCGGCGTCGAGGCCGTCCTCCTCCCAGTTCAGCGGCCCCTCGTCGTCCAGCGAGGCGGCGACGGCGGCCCGCACCTGCGGGGTGGTGAGCACGGCGCGCGGGGTCGCCGGGAGCGCGCCGAGCTTCTCCAGCAGGGGGTGCGCGGCGTCCGGGTGGGCGACCTTGAGGCCGAGCCGGCCCAGCACCTCCGGGTCGATCCGCGCGGCGTCCGGGCCCGGCAGCAACACCTGCCGCGGCCCGATGGTGGTGCGTCCGTCGGCCAGTGGCACCGGCAGCCCGGACAGCCGGTCGGGGTCGAGGCCGGCGAGGCTCTCGTAGAGACGCCGCCACCAGTCGGGGGCCTTCTCCAGGCCGGCGAGCCGGTCGATCGCGTCGGTGAGCGGGATGCGGGCGACGCCGAGCGTGCGCAGCTCGACCCGCCGCTCCAGACCGGCGGGCAGCAGCGTCGGCAGCACCTGAGCCAGCACCCGTACGGTCTCGGAGCCCGCGCCCTCGACGATCTCGGCGTCCCGCGGCCGCAGCGCCTCCGGCAGCTCGCCGTCGTCGCCCCCCTCGCCGGGCGGGACGGCCGGCGGCAGGAACGCGGTGCGCGGCAGCCGCTCCAGGATCGCCCGGCGCAGCGCCCCGTCCAGCTCTCCCTTGCCGAGCGGGCCGGGCACCAGGTCGATGATCCCGGTGGTCACGGGCCGCCACTCGGCGAGGAGTTCGGCGTAGGCGTCGGCGGCGCGCTCGACGAGGAAGTCGGTGAGCGGGCCGGGGGCGGCGTGCCGCCGGGTGGAGTCGAGCGGGAAGGAGGCGATGAGCAGGGCCGGGACGCCGAGCGGCTCGTCGCTGGGCGTGGGGGCGTGCAGGACGGGGCTGGTGCGGGGGCGGCCGGGGCTGCCGTCGCGGTCGGCGGGGACGGCCCAGGTCACCGACCAGTGAGGGCGCAGCCGCTCCTCGACGGGCCGGTCGGCGAGCAGTTCGGGGGCGATCGGGCCGTGCGCGGTGGCGGTGCGCCACCGGGTGGTCCCGTCCCGCGAGTCCTCCACGACGGTGAGGCCGGCCTCGGCGCGCCGCCGCAGCGTGCGGGGCTGGTCGTCGCCGGTCTCGACGACGACCTCCTCGAGGCCGGGCAGGGTGAGCAGCAGCGCGTCGTCGACGGCGTGCAGCAGCCGCTCGGCGAGGTCGGCGGCCGCGGCGTCGCGCAGCGGCAGGATGACGGCGGTGTCGTACGGGGCGGGCGGGGTGCCCTCGGCGGCGAAGGGCAGCCGCAGCAGGGGCACATGTCCGTCGCGGCGCCGGATCTCGTCGCCGAGGCCGGGGCTGTGCCGGGCGGTCTCCTGGGCCAGTTCCCGCGCCTCGGCGAGGGACCAGCGCACACCGCCGTGCCGGCCGACGACGGCGGGCTCGTCGGAGACGGCGAGTACGGCGGCGAAGCCGACGCCGAACCGTCCCACGGCCCGCTCCGGCTCGTCCCGCTTGGCGGAGGCGCGCAGGGTGGACAGCGACTCGACTCCGGCGGCGTCCAGCGGGGCGCCGGTGTTGGCGGCGACCAGCACCCCGTCCCGCAGGGTCAGCCGGAGCCGGCCCGGCACCCCGGCGCGGGCGGCGGCGTCGGCGGCGTTCTGCGCGAGCTCGACGACGAGCCGGTCCCGGTAGCCGCCGAGGACCAGGTCCTCCTCGGCGTTGGCGTCCTCCCGGAACCGCGCGGGGCTGGTGGCCCAGGCGTCCAGCACCCCTCGCCGCAACCGGGCCGTCCCGAACGGATCGGTCCCCTCTGCGGCGGGCCGCACGAACATGCTCACGTTGATCTCTCCTCCGGGGCCCACATCGGCGCGTGTGGTCGAAGGTACCGCCCCGACGACCACACCCACCAAGATCCGCAGCGCAGGCCGGCGGGCGAGCACCCGTGCCGGGTCGGCCCTGGTCGCCGCCGGGCCCGGTGATCACCGCTCACTCGCACGGGTGAACCTCCGGCGATCACCCGCACGCCGGGCCTGACAACTCCCCTACGCTCGCCGCGAGTTCCCCCTGGCATATGCAAGGAGCAAGGAAGCGCATGGTCAGTCCGCCGCACGAGGCGATGCACCGCATCTTCCAGCACGACCCCGGCCTCTCCAGCCGTGTCTCGCGCTTCCTGGGTGTCGACATGCCACCCCCGGTGGGCGCCGCGATCCTCCCGACCGACCTCACCGAGGCCGGCCCCGTCGAACGGCGGGTGGACACGCTGCTGCGCCTGGAGACCGCCGAGCAAGGAGCCTTCCTCCTGGCCGTCGAGGCCCAGGGGAAGAAACACCCGGAGAAGCAGGCGAGCTGGGCCTACTACTTCTCATACCTGTGGACGAAGTACCGGCTGCCCACCGCTCTCCTGGTGGTCTGCCAGGACCACTCCACCGCCAAGTGGGCCGGGCAGCAGGTCAGCAGCGGGCCCGCCCAGGTGCCCACGCTCACGCTGCGGCCCCTGGTCGCCGGCCCGCACAACATGCCGGTCATCACCGACCCGGAGGAAGCCCGCGCCGATCTCGTCCTGGCCAGCCTGGCGGCCATCACTCACGCCGCCGAACCGGCCGTCAATGGGATACTGAAGGCCCTGTCCGCCGCGTTGCAGGACGCGCCGGAAGCCGTCGCGGATCCCATCATCGAATTCACCGCTCAAGGCCTGGCAAGAAGCCCGGCCAAGGATCTCTGGAGGAACCTGGTGGCCGTGGACCTCTCCTTCTACAAGTCGTACATCGCCGAGGAGATCCGCACTGAGGGCGAGATCCACAGAGGCGCCCAAGACGTTCTGCTTGTCCTCGAGCAGCGCGGCCTCGACATCCCCGACGCCGTACGCAGCCGTGTCCTGGAATGCCACGACCCCGAGATCCTGCGCCAATGGCTCGCCCGAGCAGTGATCGCGACCGAGGCAGAGCAGATCTTCGGAGACGAGTGACCCCCCGCCCCTGAGTGACCGCCCGCTCTACGAGTGCCCCAGTTCCGCCGAGTCCTCGTCCTCCGTGGGGGGGACGGAGCCGGAGTCGGGGGACGGGCGGAGGGGGAAGGGGTCGACTCGCGTCTCGTCGATGACCGGCGGGGCCGGGCGCGGGGGCTTCGGCATGACCGCCGCCTCGGAGTGGCCGCCGCAGCCGTAGGCGAGGGAGACCACGCGGCCGTCGGCCGGGGAGTACTCGTTGGCGCAGATGCCGAAGGCCTGGCCGAGGGAGCCGCCGATGGGGACGAGGAAGCCGCAGCTGACGCAGGAGGCGGGGGCCGCCTGGGCCATCGGGGTCTTGGGGCCGAACGCCTCCTCCCAGCGGTCCGCCGCGCTGTGCAGGCCGTAGCGGGACAGGACGCGGGCGCGGCCCAGGCCCAGTTCCTCGGCGACCGCGGCGATCGAGCCGCGCGCCGGGGCGGGCTGGTGCGCGGGCGTGCCCGGGGTGACCTCCGCGTCCTCCGCCTCGGCCAGGTCGGCGATCTCCTCGGAGAGCACCGAGTTCGGCGGGACCTCGTCCGCGCCCGTGTAGCCGGGCTCGAGCCGCAGGTCCTCCGCGTCGGTGGGGAGCAGGTCGCCGGGGCCGAGGTCCCCGGGGCGCAGCCGCTCGCTCCACGGCACCCACTCGGGTGCGAGCAGCGCGTCGGGGCCGGGCAGCAGCACCGCCTCGTCCACCGTGACGATCCTGGCGCGGGAGGCGCGGGCGACGGTGACGGCCCAGCGCCAGCCGCGATAGCCGAGTTCCTTGCACTCGAAGAAGTGCGTGACGACCCGGTCGCCCTCGGAGACGAAACCCTCGTGCTCGCCCACGACCCCGGGCGCGGCGGCTTCCTCGGCTGCGGCGCGCGCGAGGTCGACCGCCTCGGCGCACAGACGGTCGGGGGTCCGGCTTCGCGTTGCTGCGCTCACAGGTATCGCTTCTCTCCTACGCCGTCTCACGAGTGCGCCGCTCAAGCGCGGGGGGGCGGACGGAGCGGACCGGTGGACCGCGTCGACGTCCGCGCCGAATCGTGCTCGGGCGCGCCTCCATCCATTCTGCGGGATGGCTGAGATACGCACGCTACCTTCTCGCGTCCGCTGGGCCTACACCGACGGTTGATCTCGGCGTCCGCGCGCCGCCCGGCACGCCGCCGGCCGCCGTAAGCCGCCGTCGCCGTTGCGCCGGACAGCCGCACCGCCGCCGCGTCCTGGCCGATGGGGCACCAGGGAGCCGCTTCTCGGGGCACTATGGCGTCGTGGCTACCGCGAGGACACCCCGGGGCGCCACCGGGAGCGGTGGGCCGAAAGGGGTCAAGGGAAGGCGGGCGGGCCGTCTCCGTGCGGTCGGCCGCGCGCTGCATCTCCCGTTCACCGGAGCCGCACGCGGGATCCGCAAGGCCACCCATGCGCACGGCGCCGGGGAGTCCGGCCTCGGCAAGCTGATCGAGCTGCACGGCGTGAACGGCGCCGGCGACGTGATGATCACCGTGGCGCTCGCGTCGACCGTCTTCTTCTCCGTGCCGACGGACGAGGCCCGCGGGCGGGTCGCCCTCTACCTCGCCATCACCATGCTGCCCTTCACCCTGCTCGCCCCCGTCGTCGGCCCGCTGCTGGACCGGCTGCCGCACGGCCGCCGCGCGGCGATGGCCGGCGCGATGCTCGCCCGGGCGCTGCTCGCGCTGGTGCTGTCCGGTGCGGTCGTCAGCGGCAGTCTGCAGCTGTATCCGGCGGCGCTCGGCGTGCTGGTCGCCTCCAAGGCGTACGGGGTGGTCAGGAGCGCGGTGGTGCCGAGGCTGCTGCCGCCCACGTTCTCCCTGGTCAAGGCGAACTCGCGGGTCACCCTCGGCGGGCTGCTGGCCACCGGGATCGCCGCGCCGATCGGCGCCGGGCTGCAGCAGATCGGGCCCCGCTGGCCGCTGTACGGCGCGTTTGTGATCTTCGTCGTGGGGACGGTGCTGTCCTTCACCCTGCCGCCGAAGGTGGACTCCGCGAAGGGCGAGGACACCGCCCTGCTCGCCGCGGACGCCCAGCATCTGCACGGGCCGCACCTGAAGCCGGTCAAGCGGCCGGGGCTGCGCACGGTCGGCCCGGCCGTCATCAACGCGCTCGGCGCCAACGCCTCCATCCGCTGCCTCACCGGCTTCCTGATCTTCTTCCTGGCGTTCCTGCTGCGCGAGCATCCGATGACCGGTCAGAGCGCCGCCGTGTCGCTGGGGATAGTGGGCGTGGCGGCCGGCACCGGCAACGCGCTGGGCACGGCGGTCGGCGCCTGGCTGAGATCCCGCGCCCCGGAGATCATCATCGTGACGGTGGTGGCCTGTGTGGCGGGCGCCGCCGTCATCGCCGCGGCGTTCTTCGGCGCGTTCCTGGTCGCCTGTCTCGCCGCGATCGCCGGGTTCGCGCAGGCGCTGGCCAAGCTGTCGCTGGACGCGCTGATCCAGCGGGACGTGCCGGAGCTGGTGCGCACCTCGGCGTTCGCCCGCTCCGAGACGCTGCTGCAGATGTCGTGGGTGCTGGGCGGCGCCATCGGCATCGTCATGCCGCTGATCGGGCCGCTGGGCCTGGCGGTCGGCGCGGGGATCGTCGGCACCGGCTGGCTGCTCACCGTCCGGGCGCTGATCGGTTCGGCCCGGCACGGGGGTGCCCGGCGGGCGCGAGTGGCGTAACGCTCCGGCCACGCCGCACCCCCGCGTGGGAAGCGGACCGGATGCGCCCTATAGCCTTCGTGCCATGACCAGGTTGCAATCCGCTGTGCGACGCCGCCGCGCTGTCGCCGCCGCCGGCGCCGTATCCGCCGGACTGCTCGTCCTGTCGGCCTGTGACAAGCCCACGCCGCTGGCCACGATCACCGTGGGCGACTCCTCGGTGAGCTCCGAGGCCACCTGCGGCGGCGAGGGTGCGACGCTCAGGCCCGACGACATCAACAAGTGCCTGAAGGACAAGGGCGTCGAGGAGATCAAGGTCGACCCGGACGCCACCGTGCGCTTCGGTGTGGACCCGGACATCGCCGACGAGGGCTGGACGATCCTGATGAACGGCCGCCCGCTGACCGACTCCAGCACGAAGACGTACCGGACCATCCCCGGCAGCGTGTTCTTCAACGAGCAGTACGGCGCCCAGGGCGACTCGACCCTCGTGTCGGTCAAGGAGGGCGAGACCGACGCCACCGGCCTGTGGTCCTTCCGCCTGAAGAAGGACGCCTGATCACGTCGTCCGCACGCATCCTCGTGGCCACCGCGGTCCCCGCCGAACGGGACGCGGTGGCCCGGGCGTTCCCGGGGCAGGTGCGCGAGAGCGCGCTGCCCGGTGCGGCCCTGCACCGGGTCGGCGGCGGCCCCGACCTCCTCGCCGCCGGGGTCGGCCCCGCGCTCGCCGCCGCCTCCACCGCCGCGGCGCTCACCGCCGCAGCGCTGGACGGCCGCCCCTACGCCCTGGTGATCTCCGCCGGGATCGCCGGCGGCTTCGCCCCGCGGGCACCGCTCGGCTCCCTCGTCCTCGCCGACGAGATCACCGCCGCCGACCTGGGCGCCGAGACCGCCGAGGGCTTCGTGCCGGTGACCGGCCTCGGCTTCGGCACCGTCACCCACCGCCCGCCGGCCGCCCTGGTGCGGGTCGCCGCCGCCGCGATTGGCGCGCTCACCGGCACCGTCCTGACCGTCTCCACGGTGACCGGCACCGCCGCCCGCGCCGACGAGCTGCGCTCCCGCCACCCGCGGGCGCTGGCCGAGGCGATGGAGGGCTTCGGGGTCGCGGAGGCCGCCGCCGCGCACGGCGTGCCGGTGCTGGAGCTGCGGGCGGTGTCGAACCCCGTCGGCCCGCGCGACCGCGCCGCCTGGCGCATCGGCGACGCCCTGAGCGCCCTCACCGAGGGCTTCGGGAAGCTTGCGCCCGTCCTGCAGAGTTGGAACCCGCATGAGCAGTGAACAGCACCAGCGGCAGCGCATGAGCGGTGAGCAGCACGAGCGGCCCCGCATGAGCGGTGAGCAGCACGAGCGGCAGCGGCTGCGGATCGCGTACTCGCCCTGCCCCAACGACACCTTCGTCTTCGACGCCCTCGCCCACGGCCGCGTCCCCGGCGCGCCCGAGCTGGACGTCACCTTCGCCGACATCGACATCACCAACGGCATGGCCGAGCGCGGCGAGTCCGACGTGCTGAAGGTGTCGTACGCGGTGCTGCCGTACGTCCTGGACGACTACGCGCTGCTGCCCTGCGGGGGCGCGCTGGGCCGCGGCTGCGGGCCGCTGGTGCTGACCCGGGAGCCGGGGGCGGACCTCGCGAGCGGCACCGTCGCCGTGCCTAGCGAGAAGTCCACGGCGTATCTGCTGTTCCGGCTGTGGGCGGCGGACGTGCTGCCGGACGGGGTGGGCCGGATCGTGGTGATGCCGTTCCACGAGATCATGCCGGCCGTCCGGGACGGCAAGGTCGACGCGGGGCTCGTCATCCACGAGGCGCGCTTCACCTACCAGAACTACGGCCTGCACAAGCTCGCCGACATGGGCGAGCACTGGGAGCACACCACCGGGCTGCCGATCCCGCTCGGCGCGATCATCGCCAGGCGGTCGCTGGGCGCGGAGGTGCTGACGCGGCTCGCCGACGCCATCCGCACCTCGGTCCGGATGGCCTGGGACGACCCGGCCGCCTCCCGCCCGTACGTGATGGAGCACGCCCAGGAGATGGACCCGGCCGTCGCCGACCAGCACATCGGGCTGTATGTGAACGAGTTCACCGCGGCGCTCGGCGAGGACGGCTACGCGGCCGTGCGGGGGCTGCTCACCCGTGCGGCGGCCGAGGGACTGGTCCCGCCCCTCGGCCCGGACGCCCTGCGCTTCCCGTAGACCGACCCGAACCTCAGACGTCCAGCTGGTCGGCGACCGCGCGCAGCAGGCCGGCGATCTTCTTGCCGGCCGCCTTGTCGGGGTAGCGGCCCCGCTCCAGCATCGGGGTGATGTTCTCCAGGAGCGTCGTCAGGTCCTGGACGATGGAGGCCAGCTCGTCGGGCTTCTTGCGCTGGGCCGCCGCGACCGACGGGGTCTCCAGGAGCGTCAGGGACAGGGCCTGGTCGCCGCGCTGCCCGGCGACCACGCCGAACTCCACGCGCTGCCCCGGCTTGAGTGTCTCGACTCCGGCGGGGAGGACCGAGGAATGCACGAAGACGTCGCCGCCGTCGTCACGGGAGAGAAAGCCGAAGCCCTTCTCGCTGTTGAACCACTTGACCTTGCCGGTAGGCACGTCTGTCCTCGTCCTCGTACTCGTCGGAAAACTGCTTCTGAAACTGCTCTTGATAGCACTCGGGCGGGCCTGGTGACCCGCCGGTACCAAGGCTAATGGTCTTCAGGCCGGTGACAAGACGTCACCCGGTTGTTCCCTACGCGCTGGGAACTACCCTGGTCGGGTGCGTGACAAAACCCAAGCGAATTCCGCCGCGCCCGGTGACGGTCTGGTCCGTGCCGGTGCCATCGTCTTCTTCATCGGTGCTGTGGCCACACTGGTCACGGTGGCCCCGCTGTTCCTCGGAACGGAGCCCTTTCCGACGTACATGTTCGGATTGAGCATGCTCATGGCGGTCGGATTCCTGATGGCGGGCGCGGGCGTTCTGCGCTCGGTCGCGGCGGGGCGGCGTCAGGCTCGGGCGGGACGGTAGTCGGAGCAGTAGTCCGAAAACCACCGGGGAAATTCCTTCAGATCCGGCAGTACGACGTCCGCGCCGGCCGCGCGGAGCTCGTCGGGGTCGCAGGGCCCGGTGGCGACGGCCACGGAGACCGCGCCGGCGGCCCGGGCGCCGCGCACGTCTCCCACGTGATCGCCCACATAGACGCTCGCGCCGTGCTCGCGCAGGGCGACGGCCTTCTGCTCGGCCCACAGGTCGCCTATCACGGCGTCCGGCTCGAGGCCGAGGTGCTCCAGGTGCAGCTTGGCGTTCGGCTCGTGCTTGGCCGTGACGACGAGGGCGCGGCCGCCTGCCTCCTGCACGGCGGTGATCGCCTCACGGGCGCCGGTCAGGGCGAGCGTGGGCTCGATCGCGTGCGCCGGGTACATGGCCCGGTACATCGCCGCCATCTCCTCCACCTGCTCGGCGGGGAACCAGTTCGCCATCTCCTCCGTCAGGGGCGGGCCCAGGCGGGTGACGGCGAGGTCGGCGTCGATACGGGTGCCGGTGCGTTCCGCCAGCGCGACGTAGCAGGCGTGGATCCCTGGGCGGGAGTCGATCAGGGTCATGTCGAGATCGAATCCCACGGTGGGACCGGGCGGGGGGACGTTCACGTCGGTGGAAGCCATGGGTGCCATTGTCCAGGGCAGCGCCGGCTGCGCCTCCAGCGGAGGCCGGCTCAGTGACACCCGGCGTGCGTGCGGGCCGGGGGTAGATCGCGCATCCCGTCAGCGCTGGGGTGCGCGATCTACCCCCGGCCGGAAAAACCCCGGGTCACCTGCGGCGCTGGGAGCGCCAGACGAGGAAGGCCGCGGAGGCGAGAGCTGCGCCTCGGACGACCCAGGGCCAGGTCTCGGCGATCGCCTCGTTCATCGCGCCCTCGGCGATCGGATCGCCCCAGCCGCGGTTGGTCCGGCCCCACAGCCACACCACGCCCGACGTGAGCGCCAGGCCCGGCAGGATGACGACCGCCCACTTGACCTCCGCCGGGGTCAGCCGCCGCGAGGCGTACGCGATCAGCCAGCCGAAGAGCAGGACGAAGAGATTCCCCAGCACCGTTCCTGCGACCAGCAGCCCGGCGGCGAGCAGGAGCATGGGGTTCTGCCAGTTGCGTTTACGGGAGAGTAGGCGCACGCTACGGCGCCGGGTCGGCTCAGTCTCGACCTCGGCCTCGGCCTCGAGCTCGGCCTCGGTCTCCGGCTCCGCCTGCTTCTCCTCCGTCTCCCTCGGCTGCGGCGGCCTGAGGAGTTCGGGGATCTCGATTCCGCCGGTGAATCCGGGCACCTCGTCGCCCACCCCGAGCGGACCGCGGTCCACCTGCCACCAGTCGGGCCGCGAGGTGTCCCCCATCTCGTCCATGCCGGCCCGGTGGGGCGGGGACGGTCCGTCCGTTCGCTCCCGAGCGGCCGGGGCCGCGGCCGCGGTGGAAGAGGCCGCCTCCGTACCGCCGTCCGGCTGGTCCGCGGGGCGGGTGCGTGGGATGACCTTCCGGAGTACGCCCTTGCCGGCCCTGCCCCGATCGCCCCGCTCACCTCGCTCACCGTCCCGCTGCAGCGGCACCGCCGCACGCGGCGCCGGAGCGGCCGGCTCCGGAGAACCCTGCGCCCCCTCGGACGCCGCCGTCACCACCTCGTCCGGCGTCCCCAGGCGGGAGATGATCCGGCGGACGGCGGCCGGCGAGTCGACGACCGCCCTGGCGCGCCGCCGGTCGATCTCGTCCCGCAGCCGGGCGACCAGCCGCATGCGGTCCGCCGACGGCAACTGCCGCTGCTGCGCCACGTCGCCGACCCGGCTCAGATACTCGTAGACGACCTGGTCACTCTCGATACCCACGAAGTCCCCTCCGGGGCTGAAGTGTTGGGACACCCGGTCGCACGACCGTATCGCGAGTCGCACCGGCCGACCCAACTCCCGGGCCCCCCGCGGCGTGGCCACCCGCTACCGTGAGTCGGATGAGCACCGAGGACAAGCCCGTGCCGGCCTCGTCGGCCGCGGCCCCCCGTTCCCTGGCGGAGGCGCTCAGGGGGCGGGACGACGCCTCCCTGGCCGCGCTGCTGCGCAGCAGGCCGGACCTCATCACGCCCGTGCCGACCGACCTGACCCAGCTGGCCACCCGCGCCGGGACCCGCGCCTCGGTGGTGCGCGCGCTGGAGCGGCTGGACCGGTTCGCGCTGCAGACCGCGGAGGCGCTCGCCGTGGCCTCGGACCCGGCGACGTACGAGGAACTGCTCGGCCTGATGGCGGGCGACGAGGGCGACCCGGCGGTCGCCGCCGCGCTGCCGCACGCGCTGGGCACGCTGCGCGAGCAGGCGCTGGTGTGGGGCGGCGACGACCGGCTGCGGCTGGTGCGCACCGCCCGTGAGCTGCTGTCCCCGTCGCCGCAGCATCCGTCCCCGACCGGTCTGGGGCCGACCGTGCAGGAGGCCACCACCGGGATGTCGCCGGGGCGCATCCAGGAGATCCTCGCGGCCGCGGGGCTGCCGTCCACCCACGACTCGGTGTCCGCGGTGGCCGCGCTGACCGAGCTGTTCACCGACCGCCGGCGGATGGCGGCGCTGCTCGCCGGGGCGCCGGCCGAGTCGCTCCAGGTGCTGGAACGGCTGGTGTGGGGCCCGCCGTACGGGCAGGTCACCGCCGACCCGGCGCCCAGGCTGCGCTGGCTGCTGGACCGGGGCCTGCTGCTGCCGACCGCGCCCGGCACGGTCGTCCTGCCCCGTGAGGTGGCGCTGCACCTGCGCGGCGGCCGGGCGCACCGGACGCCGGAGCCGGTGCCGCCGCCGGTGGAGACCGCGGCGGCGCACCGTCCACAAGTTGTGGACGCGGCGGCGGCCGCCCAGGCGTACACCGCGCTGGCCACCGTCGAGGAGCTGCTGAAGGACTGGGACGAGGGCGGCCCCTCGGTGCTGCGGGCCGGGGGCCTGAGCGTGCGGGACCTCAAGCGCACCGCCGTCGCCCTGGACGTGCCGGAGCCGGTCGCCGCGTTCTGGGTGGAGCTGGCGTACGCGGCGGGACTGATCGCCTCCGACGGCGAGGCGGACGAGCGGTACGCGGCGACCCCGGCCTACGACGAGTGGCGCGAGCGGCCCGCCGCCGAGCGCTGGGCCCGCCTGGCGACCGCCTGGCTGACGGCGACCCGCGTCTCCGGGCTGGTCGGCGGCCGGGACGCGAAGGACCGCGCGCTGTCCGCGCTCGGCCCGGGCCTCGACCGCTCGGCCGCCCCGGAGGTGCGCCACCGGGTGCTGGCCCTGCTGGCCGGGCTCCCGGCGGGTGCCGCGCCGGTCCCGGAGTCGGTCCTGGCGCGCCTGCACTGGGAGCGCCCGCTGCGCGGCGGGCAGAACAGCCGCGGCGGGCAGAACGGCCGCGGCGGGCAGAACACCGGGGGCGACACGGGCGACGACCTGCGCACCCGCATCGCCCGCTGGACCCTCTCCGAGACGGAACTGCTGGGGATCACCGGGCGCGGCGCGCTCTCCGCGCACGGACGGGCGCTGATCGGCGCGCCCGCGCCACCGGAGCCGGAGGCCGAGCCGGAGGGCCCCGGCGACAAGCTGCCGGTGCATCACCGGCCTGCCCCGCCGCTCACGCCCCTGCCGCCGGCCGAGCAGGCCGCCGCCTCCGCTGCCGCCGCCCGGCTGCTGGCGCCCCAGCTGCCCGAGCCGCTGGACCATGTGCTGCTCCAGGCCGACCTGACGGCGGTCGCGCCGGGGCCGCTGCAGCGGCCGCTGGCCGACATGCTGGGCGTGCTGGCGGACGTGGAGTCCAAGGGCGGTGCGACCGTCTACCGGTTCACGCCGGGCTCGGTGCGGCGCGCGCTGGACGCCGGGCAGACCGCCGCCGATCTGCACGCCTTCCTCGCCGCGCACTCCCGCACCCCGGTGCCGCAGCCGCTGACGTACCTGATCGACGACGTGGCCCGGCGGCACGGGCAGCTGCGGGTCGGCGCCGCCTCGGCGTACGTCCGGTGCGACGACGACGCGATGCTGAACGAGATCCTCGCCGACCGGCGCGCCGCCGGCCTGGGCCTGCGCCGGCTGGCGCCGACCGTGCTCGCCGCGCAGACGGACCCGGCCGCGCTGCTGGAGGGGCTGCGCGCGATGGGGTTCGCGCCGGCCGCCGAGTCGGCGGAGGGCGATGTGCTGATCAGCCGCGCCCACGCCTACCGCACCCCGCCGCGCTCGGCCCCCGAGCCGGTGCCGGAGGGGCCTCCCGTCCCCGACGACACGCTGCTGACGGCCGCGATCCGCGCCATCCGCGCCGGTGACCGCGCCTCCACGACGCCGCGCAAGCAGATCGCCCCGGACGGCTCCGGGAGCGGCGGCAGCGGCGGGCTGCCGCGTACCACCGCCGCCGAGACCCTCGCCGCCATGCAGGCGGCCGTCCTCACCGGCGAGGCGCTGTGGATCGGCTACGTCAACGCCGAAGGCGCGGCCAGCCAGCGCGTCATCGCCCCGATCCGCGTCGAGGGCGGCTTCGTCACGGCGTACGACCACACCGCCGACGAGGTGCGCACCTACCCGCTGCACCGGATCACGGGCGTGGCGGAGCTCGCCGAGGACGACTGACCGGGCCGCCGGGAGCCCGCCTGACACCCAGGCGGGCCTCACACCTACGGGTGTACGGCGGAATTCATGCACGCCACGCCGGAGACTTCCAACGACCGGGCGAGCTTGGGGGCGTGTCCGCATTCCGGCGCCGGGCGCGGGGCAGCCACCGGGTGTCCCTGAACGGGCCGGGATCAGCCGACCGGGGATCAGCCGGGCCCGTTCGTGTGCAACAGAAAGGAAGTCCCCATGCGACGTGCCGTTCGTCGGGTCGCTGCCGTCCTGACCTCCACCGTGGCGCTGCTCGGCGCCTTCGCCGCGGACGCGGCGGCGGTCGGCATCGACCTCGGCGGTGGCGTGACTCTCTGACGCGCTCCGACACCTACTCCGTTCTCGTTCTCGCGGGCCGGTCCCTGTCCCCGGGACCGGCCCGTCCCCGTGCAAGCAGTGATTCCCAAGAGGTGATCCGCACCAGGAGACCCGCAAGAAGTGATCCGCAGCCATCCGCAAGCCGCGATCCGCAACCCGCAACCCGCAATCCGCAATCCGCAATCCGCAATCCGCAACAAGTGAAAGGCCGCCCGTGCGTCTCCCGCTCGCTCTCGCTCTCGCCCTCTGCACCGCCACCGCCTGTGTCCTGCTCGCCGGGCTCGCCCCGGCCGCCGCCGCGCTGCCGCTGCCCCTGCCCGTCACCGGCGGGGAACCGCTGGTCACCGAGGGCGTCCAGGTCGAGGGACCGCTGGTGAACAACCTCACGCTGCCCGCGCTGAAGTAGCTCGCCCGCTCCGGCCCCGGCGGGCGGACGATCAGGCAAACTGGACGTTTGGCCGTGTGTGCCCGTGCCGAGCCCGTCTCAGAAAGGCAGCCGCGCGTGAATGGTCCGCTGATCGTCCAGTCCGACAAGACCCTGCTCCTCGAGGTCGACCACGAGCAGGCCGACGACTGCCGTCGCGCCATCGCGCCGTTCGCCGAACTCGAGCGGGCCCCGGAGCACATCCACACCTACCGGGTGACCCCGCTGGGCCTGTGGAACGCGCGGGCGGCGGGCCACGACGCCGAGCAGGTCGTCGACGCGCTGGTGCAGTACAGCCGCTACCCGGTGCCGCACGCGCTGCTGGTCGACATCGCCGAGACCATGGACCGCTACGGCCGGCTCAGCCTGGTCAAGCACCCGGCGCACGGGCTGGTCCTCACCACCACCGACCGGCCGGTCCTGGAGGAGGTGCTGCGCTCCAAGCGGATCGCCCCGCTGGTCGGCGCCCGGATCGACCCCGACACGGTCGCCGTGCACCCCTCGGAGCGCGGGCAGATCAAGCAGGTGCTGCTGAAGCTGGGCTGGCCCGCCGAGGACCTCGCCGGGTACGTCGACGGCGAGGCGCACCCGATCGAGCTGCGCGAGGAGGGCTGGAAGCTCCGGCCCTACCAGAAGCAGGCGGTGGAGAACTTCTGGCACGGCGGCAGCGGTGTCGTCGTGCTGCCCTGCGGCGCGGGCAAGACCCTGGTCGGGGCCGGTGCGATGGCGCAGGCGAAGTCGACCACGCTGATCCTGGTCACCAACACCGTCTCGGCCCGCCAGTGGAAGCACGAGCTGGTGCGGCGCACCTCGCTCACCGAGGACGAGATCGGCGAGTACAGCGGGACGAAGAAGGAGATCCGTCCCGTCACCATCGCCACGTACCAGGTGCTGACCACCAAGCGGAAGGGTGTCTACCCGCACCTGGAGCTGTTCGACTCCCGGGACTGGGGTCTGATCGTCTACGACGAGGTGCATCTGCTGCCCGCGCCCGTCTTCAAGTTCACCGCCGACCTCCAGGCCCGGCGCCGGCTGGGCCTGACCGCCACGCTGGTGCGTGAGGACGGCCGCGAGTCGGACGTGTTCTCGCTCATCGGCCCCAAGCGGTTCGACGCGCCGTGGAAGGAGATCGAGGCGCAGGGCTACATCGCGCCCGCCGACTGCGTGGAGGTCCGCGTCAACCTCACCGACTCCGAGCGGCTCGCCTACGCCACCGCCGAGACGGAGGAGAAGTACCGCTTCTGCGCCACCACGGACACCAAGCGGAAGGTCGCCGAGGCGATCGTCCGGCGGTTCGAGGGCCAGCAGATCCTCGTGATCGGCCAGTACATCGACCAGCTCGACGAGCTCGGGGAGCACCTGGGCGCGCCGGTGATCAAGGGTGAGACGTCCAACGCGCAGCGGGAGAAGCTGTTCGACGCGTTCCGGGAGGGCGAGATCAACGTCCTGGTCGTGTCGAAGGTGGCGAACTTCTCCATCGACCTGCCCGAGGCGACGGTCGCCATCCAGGTGTCGGGCACCTTCGGCTCCCGCCAGGAGGAGGCCCAGCGGCTCGGCCGCGTGCTGCGCCCCAAGGCGGACGGCCATCAGGCGCACTTCTACTCGGTGGTCGCCCGCGACACCATCGACCAGGATTTCGCCGCCCACCGCCAGCGCTTCCTCGCCGAACAGGGCTACGCCTACCGGATCATGGACGCGGACGAACTCCTCGCGGAGAGCTGAGCGTCAGCGCTCCGGCGCCCTACCCCTGCGGCAGGCTCATCACCAGCATCAGCACGAACAGAGACGGCATCAGCGACAGGGCCGCTGCCAGCGCCCGCCACATCGACCAGCGATGCGTCCAGGGCAGCACCCACGAGGTGACCCAGGCCCCGGAGGTCAGCAGACCGCCGTAGAACATCGTGCCTTCGATCAGGGTCAGCCGGGTCATGAGCGCCTGCGAGCAGTTGTCGGGGCCGCAGGCGTCGGTCGCCATGGGAGAGAGCCCTCCGAAGAACAGCGCGGCTGGGCCGAGGAAGAACAACAGCGCGGTCGCGACGGCCGGCGCCACCCAGGCTCGGCGATCGTGGTCGGCCGCCGGGAGCTGGAATGCGGGCTTCGGAGTGATCGGGTGAGGGCTCGACTGGCTCATACCGCCAGTGAAGGCGCACAGTCGGTGCCCACGCACCAGTCGGCGTACTCAATCGGAGGGGCGGGAGTACTCACGTGACGGTGTGCTCAGGAGCGGGTGTGGTCCTTGCGGCGGACGCCGGCCTCCTCGGCGTACTCGCCGAGGACGATGACGTCGAAGGCGGCGCGCAGGAAGACCTTGACGGCACGCAGGGCGTCGCCGAGCGGGTGGTGGTGTTCGCCTCGTAGCGGGGTCGCGCCGGCCGGTGGCCGACCCGGTGGTGTGACTGGGTGGATGGCTGCTGCACTCATGTCTCCATGGTGACTCCGCCCCCACCCTTCGGGCATCGGTCCAAAGGCCCCATTCCCGGGCCCCGCGCGTACGTCTCCCGGCCGACGGGAAGCGACCGCCTCCCGCCGCCGGACGGACACGCCCCCTAGTAGGGCCTGTCTTTCGGATCTTGCCGCCGGTCGCGGGGTCCGGCAGCGGGCCGAGGCCCTCGCGGCGGCGGGCCTGCCGCACCTGGCACCGGGCGAGGAGACCACGGAGGGCACCCGCCTGACCCTGGTCCCCGCCTCCCTGGCGAAGGGCCTGGAGTACGACTACGTCGTCCTCGACGAACCGGCGGCCGTGATCGACGCCGAGCCCGACGAACCCACCGGCCTGCGCCGCCTCTACGTGGCCCTCACCCGTGCGGTCTCCGGCCTGATCATCACTCACACCGCACCCCTGCCGGAACAGCTGACGGACTGATCAACTCCCCCAGGACCACGGGCCTTACGAGCGGAACAGCGACTCCCCCAGGGGCGCGAAGCCGTACGAGCGGAACAGCAACTCCCTGAGGGGCGCGGGGCCGTATCAATATGCGGCTCCGCCGCGCGGGCGCGACCAGCCACCACCGACCCGCACCCGGCACCGCGCAGAAACCGCCCCCCTCTCAGCCGTCCAGAACCTGCCTCCACCGCGCGACCGCCTCCGCGGAAACCGGACCGCCCCACCCCTCCGGCCGGGCGGCTCCGCCGATATGGAACGCATCGATCCCGGCCTCCCGCAGCGCCGGCACGTGATCGAGGCGCAGGCCGCCGCCCACCAGGAGCTGCTGCTCGTACCCGGGCTCTCCCCGCAGCCCCGCTTCCCGCACCAACGTCGGCAGGCCCGCGTCCACCCCGTCCGCCGCCCCGGCGGTCAGGTACGTGTCGAGCCCCGGCAGCCCGTCCAGCTGCTTGCGGAGTGCGTCCCGGTCCGCGGCGCGGTCGATGGCCCGGTGGAACGTCCACCTGCACCCGTCCAGCGCCCCGACGACCCGCTCCACCGCGTCCAGGTCCACGGCCCCGTCGGCATGCAGAAAGCCCAGCACGAACTCCTCGGCACCGGCCGCCCGCATCTCCCCCGCGACCCCGACCAGCCGGCCCACGTCCCCCGCGGCGAAGCCGTCGGACAGCCGCAGCATCACCCGCAGGGAGAGGTCGACCGCCCCGCGGATCGCGGCCACCGTCCGGGGCGAGGGCGTGAGCCCGTCCGCCGACATGTCGGTGACCAGCTCGAGGCGGTCCGCACCTCCGGCCTGGGCGGCGACCGCGTCCTCGACGTCGAGGGCGATCACCTCCAGGACTGCACGCTTGCTCATGGGACCCCATTCCTCGGCGTCGGGCGGCTACGGGCGGCTCCGGGCCACAGGGCCCGAGAGGTCTAGTCCAATCTAGACTACGCCGCTCACCCGATCAGTCACCGAGGATGTTCAGCTCCGCCGCCTCCACCCCGGCCAGCTCGTAGGGCCGGTCCACCGGCCGCCCCGCGTACAGGCGCACCAGCGTCGAGCCGTCCCCGATGAACCGGGCCGGCGGCCGCTGCCCCGTCGCGTCCCCGAGCCGCAGCGGCTCGTCGAGATCGTCGAGGTCGGCGTGGAGCGGCACATGGCCCCGCTCCGTGGTCGCCTGCGCCAGCAGCGCCAGCGCGTACGGCAGTCCCGCGCCCGCGTACGCGCCGGGCTCGCCGAAGGCCACGCGCACATCACCGGCGTGCACCCACTCGCCCAGCGCGATCAGATCCAGCGCACCGCCCGCCTTGGCGATCGCCGGGCCCGCCTCGGTCATCCCGCGCTCCAGCTCGTCCACGACCTGGGCGTTGCTCCACCCGGCCCGCTCGGCGATGTCCCGGTCGTTGGACTCGGGCGAGAAGGCCCCCTTCTCGAAGCGGTTCTCCACCACCCGGGTCAGCGCGGCCGAACAGTGCGCCAGCACATCCCGCACCGTCCACGCGGGGCACGCCGCCACCGGCAGCGCGAAGTCCTCCTCCGCCCTGCTGCGCAGCAGGGGGATCAGCGCGTCCCGTTCCACGGCCAGCAGCCGCCCGGGCAGCTCGGGGTCACGTACGTTCTGCACATCCGCAGGAGTCGTCATGCCCCCACGCTAGTGCGGCTCGATTCCCCTGGCAGGGACACCTCGCGACACGGCACTCGGGCCGCCCCGAAGGAGCGGCCCGAGGACCTGGTGCAGCCGACGGGCGGCCGTCACGCCAAGATCGCCGCCTGTTTCCGGTCAGTGACGGCGACCGGTGTGGTCGACGAAGGCGGACCAGGAAGCAGGAGACACGGCGAAGGAGCCCCGTCCGGTGTCCTTGGAGTCGCGGACGCGGACGGAGTGGGGGAGAGCGGCGACCTCGATGCACTCGCCGCCCTCGCCACCGCTGTAGCTGGACTTGAACCAGTGGAGCTGCTGTGCCTGGGACTGCTCGGTGTTCATAGGTCTCCTTGCAGCAACTTCTCGATGTGACGCACGGATTCGGCAGGGGACAGATCTTCGCCACACCGTACCGATGCCGGAGCAGGTGCGGCGTCGCGTACGAGGACCGGCCCATCCGGTCGGTGCACCGGCCGCCGCCCGGATGCCGACGGCGATCGGCACTGCGGGAACGACGGAGACCGGCGCAGCAGGAACAATGGGCGGCATGGCCGATCTCGACGCCCTGCGTGCCCGATTCGCCCGCGCCCTCGAAAGTGCCCGCGGCGGCGCCGGGGGTCCCGACCCCGGGCCCTACGCCGACCATCTGCTCAGGCGCTGGCAGGAGCCGCGGCGGCACTATCACACGGTCGCGCATCTCACCGCGGTGCTGGACCACGTCGACGAGCTGCAGGCGTACGCCGACGACCCCGACGTGGTGCGGCTGGCGGCCTGGTTCCACGACGCGGTGTATCTGCCGGAGCGGTCGGAGAACGAGGAGCGGTCGGCGCGGCTGGCCGAGCGGGCGCTGCCCGAGGCCGGGGTGCCGGGGGACAAGGTCGCCGAGGTGGCCCGGCTGGTCCGGCTCACCGTCACGCACGATCCCGCCGACGGCGACCGCGACGGGCAGGTGCTCTGCGACGCCGACCTGGCGATCCTGGGCTCGCCGCCTTCGGCGTACGCCCACTACACGGCGGCCGTCCGCGAGGAGTACCACTTCGTGCCCGCGGACGCCTTCCGCGAGGGCCGGGCCGCGGTTCTGCGTCAACTCCTCGATCTGCCGCGCCTGTTCCGCACGCCCTACGGCCGGGAGCACTGGGAGGCCACCGCCCGCCACAACATGCGCGGGGAGCTGGAAATGCTGTCGCAGCCGGTGCCGCCGTCCTCGTAGCCTTCGTCCGGTCGGTCGACTCCGCCCGCCTCACCTACGAGTTCCGCGAACAGGTCAGCTGAGGTTCAGCGCAGCGAACCCGCCGGCTGCGAGTTCCGCGAGCCGCCCGGCTGAAGGTTCAGCGCATCGCCCGGCTGCGAGTTCCCCAAGCTGCCCGGCTGGACGTCACGTGAACCGCCCGGCCAGACGGCCCCCTTGCGCCTGCGCAGCCCCGCCGCGTGCAGCAGCCGCACCACCTCGCGGCTGCTCACCTCCCGCGCCCCGGCGCGCACCGCGTCCGCGTACCGCTGGCGGGGGATGTCGTAGTGGTCGCGCTCGAAGGCGCGGCGCGGGACGCCGAGCCGCTCGGCGAAGGCGTGGAGTTCCTCGTAGGAGTGGTCGCTGACCAGGTGGGACCAGAGGCGGCCATGGCCCGGCCAGGTGGGCGGGTCGATGTAGAGCGTCACGACTCGGCCGCCCCGCCGCCCGTCGCCGCGCCCAGCGCGCCGACCGCCGCGACCTTCACGCCGGCCTTGGCGCACACCCAGTGCGGGTCGGGTCCGAGCTCCGGTTCCACCTCCAGCGCGTGCGGGTCACCGGAGCCGCACACCGGGCACAGCGGCCAGCGGCCGTACCGCTCCAGCAGGGCGTCCTGCACGTCCTGGGCGACCAGCCCGGCGAGGTAGGCGGAGCCCTCCGGCCACTGCTCGACCCACCAGCGGCGCCGGGCCACGGACTCCTCGACCAGGGAGACCACGTCCGCCTCGGCCACCTCGCGCGCCATCAGATCGGCGAGCACCAGGGCGCGCGCCGCGTGCAGCGCCTGTTCCAAGGGGCTGACGCGGGCAGCGGGAGAGGCGTCGCCCGAAGTACCGTGCGGGTCGGAGGGGGTCATGTCCCTATTGTGCGCACTCTTGACCGCACCACGGAGCCGAAAATATCTTTCATCTGTGACCAGTGAAGTGAAGGAAATTTTCGCGAGGGAGCGCGGCCCCGGCGGTTCCGCCTCCGCACCGCCCGCGCCCGCCGCCCTCGCGGCCAAGGTACGCACGCTGGCCCCGTCGATGACCCGCTCCATGCAGCGGGTCGCGGAGGCCGTCGCGAACGACCCGGCGGGCTGCGCGGCGCTCACGGTCACCGGCCTCGCCGAGCTCACCGGCACCAGCGAGGCCACCGTCGTGCGCACCGCCCGCCTGCTGGGCTACCCCGGCTACCGCGATCTGCGCCTGGCCCTGGCCGGGCTCGCCGCCCAGCAGCAGTCGGGCCGGGCGCCCGCCATCACCACCGACATCGCGGTGGACGACCCGATCGCCGACGTGGTCGCCAAGCTCGCCTACGACGAGCAGCAGACCCTGGCCGACACCGCGGCCGGGCTGGACACCGTGCAGCTGGGCGCCGCCGTCACCGCGCTCGCCTCGGCGGGCCGGACCGACGTCTACGGCGTCGGCGCCTCCGGGCTGGTCGCCCAGGACCTCACCCAGAAGCTGCTGCGCATAGGGCTCATAGCCCACGCCCACAGCGACCCGCACCTCGCCGTGACCAACGCGGTGCAGCTGCGCTCGGGCGACGTGGCCATCGCGATCACCCACTCCGGTTCCACCGGCGACGTCATCGAACCGCTCCGGGTCGCCTTCGAGCGCGGGGCGACCACGGTGGCGATCACCGGGCGGCCGGACAGCCCGGTCACCCAGTACGCCGATCATGTGCTGACCACCTCCACGGCGCGGGAGAGCGAACTGCGCCCGGCGGCGATGTCCTCGCGCACGGGCCAGCTGCTGGTGGTGGACTGCCTGTTCGTCGGGGTGGCGCAGCGGACGTACGAGTCGGCTGCGCCGGCGCTGTCCGCCTCGTACGAGGCACTGGCGCACCGGCACCGGGCCGGCCGCAAGGGTCCCTAGGGGGTGTCCGGGACGCCGTGGTGAGCCGCGTACGGGTGCGGGCCGGCCGCGCAGGTCCCCGCGCCCCCTGGGATGTCGCACCGCCCCCGCCGAGAAGAGACCCGAAAGAGCCGCCCCGCCCATGACCTCTGCATCCGACCCGCGTGATGTCCGCACGGAGCTGGCATCCCTCACCACCGAGGCCTACCGGCCGGAGCTGGCCGGCATCGACCGGCTGCCCACCCTCGAGATCGCCCGCCTGATGAACGGCGAGGACGCCACCGTGCCGGCCGCCGTGGCCGAGCGGCTGCCCGAGATCGCCGCCGCGATCGACGCCGTCGCCGACCGGATGGCGCGCGGCGGACGCCTGATCTACGCGGGCGCCGGCACGGCCGGCCGGCTGGGCGTGCTGGACGCCTCCGAGTGCCCGCCCACCTTCAGCACCGCCCCCGGTCAGGTCGTCGGGCTCATCGCCGGCGGCCCCGACGCCATGGTCACCTCCGTCGAGGGCGCCGAGGACTCGCGGGAGC
This sequence comes from Streptomyces thermocarboxydovorans, assembly GCF_039524635.1. Classification (NCBI taxonomy): domain Bacteria; kingdom Bacillati; phylum Actinomycetota; class Actinomycetes; order Kitasatosporales; family Streptomycetaceae; genus Streptomyces; species Streptomyces thermocarboxydovorans. Next base: position 99,756 of record NZ_BAAAGU010000013.1, read on the forward strand.
TGGCCGAGGCGGACCTGGCCGCGCTGGATCTCACCGCCGACGACACGGTGGTCGGCATCTCCGCCTCCGGCCGCACCCCGTACGCCGTCGGCGCCGTCACCTGGGCCCGCGCCCGGGGCGCGCTCACGGTGGGCCTGTCCTGCAACGCGGGCAGCGCGCTGGCGGCGGCGGCCGAGCACGGCATCGAGGTCGTGGTGGGCCCGGAGCTCCTCACCGGCTCCACCCGTCTGAAGGCCGGCACCGCCCAGAAGCTGGTGCTCAACATGCTGTCGACGATCACCATGATCCGCCTGGGCAAGACCTACGGGAACCTGATGGTCGACGTCCGCGCCTCCAACGCCAAGCTGCGCGCCCGCTCCCATCGCATCGTCGCCCTCGCCACCGGGGCGGAGGACGCCGCGATCGAGAGCGCCCTGGCCGCCACCGACGGCGAGGTCAAGCCCGCGATCCTCACCCTCCTCACCGGCGTCGACGCCGCGACCGCCGCCCATCTCCTGAAGGACGCGCAGGGCCACCTGCGGGCGGCCCTGGAGGCCGCGGGGAGCTGACCTAGCACCGACCCGGCGGCCCCGCGCGGCCCCGGCACCCCGCCCTCCTCGGCTACCGTTGCCGGCGCCGTCCCCGCCCCGCTCATCGGCCCCTACCCTTTCCTACGGCCCCTTTTCCGAACGAGGCATCGTACGCGGCCCTCCGGCCGGCCCGGATACTGAAGCGAACCCGACCACGGAGACACCGCCATGAATCACGCGCAGCTCACCGCACTGGGCCGGGCCCTGCGGGTGCTCGGCGAGCACGGTGAGGCGCTCTCCGCCGACACCCCGGACGCCCGGCTGCACGAGGTGAGGGCCGACCTCAGGCGCGCCCTGGAGCTGCTGGACGAGACCGTCACCACCGAGGTGCCCCGCACCCGCTGCCCCGAGCACCCCACCGGTCCGGTCGACGAGAGCGCCCCGGACCTGTGCCTGCTGTGCGAGACCCGGCGCCGCGCCGCCCGCCGCGCCGAGTACGCCGGCCCCGCCCCGCAGTACCGGTCGCCCGACCCGGCCCCGTCCCGCTACGGCGTGCGCGGCGACCGCCCGCAGCCGCAGCAGCGGTGGCTGCCGGAGGCGTGGAACGGCCAGGCCTGGCAGCTGTGCGGCACGCCGCGCCGGGACCGCCGCGAGGCTGAGCTGTACCTCGCGGCCCAGCGCCGCGGCCCCCGGCCCGCCACGGCCTACCGGCTGGTCCACGAGTTCACCGACTACGAGGTGCTGCGCGTGTGGGGGACCCCCGTGCGGACCGACATCGAGCCGATGGGCGGGCTGTAGGCCCCAAGGAGGGCACGGGGGCCGGGGTCAGAGCAGCGGCAGGGGCTTGAACTCGTAGTCCGCCCACAGGCGGCGGGAGGCCTCCTCCGGGTAGGGCTCGACGCGCGGCTCGGTGTCCAGTACCTGGACCAGCCGCCGCTCGGTGTCGTAGGCGGGCCAGCCCGGGTCGCCGGTGCGGGCGAACGCCGTCCAGGCGGCCCGGAACCGGGACGACAGCGCCTTGACGTCCTCGCCGGGCTGCGCCCCGGCGAACATCAGCATCCCCAGGTCGGCCTCGAAGGTGCCGAAGAGCAGCGGGATGTCCAGGCCGTGGCAGGCGCCGAGCGCGCCGTCCAGGCCGGGTGCCGGCCAGGTGAGTTCGTAGAGGTGCGCCCGTCCGCCGCCGGCCAGATGCGCCTCGGCCAGCTTCAGGGTGGGCATGGCGAACACCCAGTCGGTCTGCACCCGCTCGTACAGCTCGCCCGGCGAGGCGTCCGGGAAGGCGGCGCGGTAGGCGTGGGCTCCGCCGGGGCCGGGGGCGTACATGCGCAGGGCGCGGTCCGCCTGCTCGGCGGTGATCTGCCCGAGCCGGCCGCCCAGGGCGATGAAGAGGCGGAACTCCTCGCGGTTGTGCCCGGTGACCAGCTCCACATCCCGGGCGGAGCCCTCGGCGAGCGCCTGCCAGGGCGTGCGCGGCAGCACCTCGCCGTCGACGACGGGCGCGTACGGGGTCAGGGTGGGCGCGGCCTGCCCCCAGCGGTCCACGGAGCGGGGCATCTTCGGGCCCAGCGTCTCCCCGGCGGCCGTCAGCTTGCGCGGGTCCACCGTCGACAGGTCCGCCACCGTCGGCCGCAGACCGACCTCGGCGGCGAGCGCGGCCCCGAGGTCACGGGCGAGGGCGTCGGAGAAGTACGTGCCGGGCACGCTCTGCGCGATCGCCCGCCGGAACAGCCCCGCCGCGCGGGGCATCGCCAGCAGCGCCGCGATCGACCCGGCGCCCGCCGACTCCCCGAACACGGTGACCTGCCCGGGGTCGCCGCCGAACGCCGCGATGTTGTCCCGCACCCACTCCAGCGCGGCCACCTGGTCCAGCAGTCCCCGGTTGGCGGGCGCCCCCTCGATGTGCGCGAAACCCTCCATCCCCAGGCGGTAGTTGAGGGTGACCACGACGACGTCGCCGTCCCGTGCGATCCGCCGGGCGTCGTAGCCGGGGCTGCCGGAGTGGCCCAGCCGGAAGGAGCCGCCGTAGATCCACACCATGACCGGCCGGCGGGCGGCCGGACCGGGCTCGGGCGTCCAGACGTTGACGGTCAGCCAGTCGTCGCCGGTGGGCAGGCTGTCCACGACGGCCCGCCCCTGCAGAGCCGCGTCCTGCGGGGGCGGCGGCCCGAAGGCGTACGCCTCCCGCACGCCGTCCCAGCCGCGCACCGGCCGGGGCGCGGCGAACCGGGCCTCGCCGACGGGCGGTTCGGCGAACGGTATGCCGCGGAACACCGCCAGATCGCCCTCGTACCGCCCGCGCACGGCACCGGCGGCGGTCCGTACGACGGGCTCGGGGCGGGCGGCGTCACCGGACGGCGGACGGGACTGGGACGTCGTCATCGGCTCTCCTCACGCGTGCGGGGGCGGCGCGAGGGAGCAAGTGCCCCTCGCGGCAGGGGCGTTCATACGTACCGGTCGGTCTTGCATGCACGACCCTACGCCCGCCCCGCTCCGTCCGCGCGGGCGGAACGCGTCAGCTCAGCGTCTTCAGGGAGGCCGCGTCGTACGGCGTCAGCTCGTCGAACCGGCCGGACAGCACCTTGGCCGCCCAGTTGGGGTCCTGGAGCAGTGCGCGGCCGACGGCCACCACGTCGAACTCGTCGCGCTCCAGGCGGTCGAGCAGGTTGTCGATGCTGCCGAGTGCCGCGCCCGCGCCCTGGAACGCCTCGATGAACTCCCCGTCCAGGCCCACCGATCCGACGGTGATGGCCGGCTTGCCGGTCAGCTTCTTGGTCCAGCCGGCGAGGTTGAGGTCGGCGCCCTCGAACTCGGGCACCCAGTAGCGGCGCTGCGAGGCGTGGAAGGCGTCGACACCGGCCGCGGAGATCGGGGCGAGGATCGCCTCCAGCTCCTCCGGCGTCTCGGCGAGCCGGGCGTCGTAGGCCTCCTGCTTCCACTGCGAGTAGCGGAAGATGACCGGGAACCCGGGCGAGACCGCCTCCCGGACGGCCGCGACGATCTCGGCGGCGAAGGTGGCGCGGGCGACCGGGTCGCCGCCGTAGGCGTCGGTGCGGCGGTTGGTGCCGGACCACAGGAACTGGTCGATCAGATAGCCGTGGGCGCCGTGCAGCTCGACTCCGTCGAAGCCGATGCGCTCGGCAGCGGCGGCGGCCTCGGCGAAGGCGGCGATGACGTCGTCGATGTCCGTCTTGGTCATGGTGCGGCCGCCCTCGGTGCCGTCGATCCGCAGCCCGGAGGGTCCGACGGCCGGCGCCTCGGGGAACGGGCCCTGGCCCTCCTGGCGCACCATGCCGATGTGCCACAGCTGCGGCACGATCCGGCCGCCGGCCTCGTGCACGGCCTCGGCCACCTTGGCCCAGCCCGCCAGCTGCTCCTCGCCGTGGAAGCGGGGCACCCGGCTGCTGCCCCCGGCGGAGGGGTGTCCGACGTACGTGCCCTCGGTGATGATCAGCCCGACACCGGCGGCGGCGCGGCGGGCGTAGTACGAGGCGACGTCCTCCCCGGGAATGCCGTTCGGGGAGAACATGCGGGTCATCGGCGCCATGGCGATGCGGTTCGGCACGGTGAGACCGTTGATGGTCACCGGACGGGACAGGACGTCGGCGGCCCGGGAGGCGGAGTCGGCGATGGTGACGGTCACGAGGGCTCCTTGACGGGGAAGGTACCGCTTGGTATGTGCGTATGCATTCAACGCACGTCAAGGAGAACCACCGCGGGGATGCGGCCATTCCGGTCCCTGCTTGTGATCCGAACCACAGCCTCGTCCCCGCGACGCTCCCGTCCCAGCCCTCCGCTCAGCGGCCGTGAAACGCCCGAGGGCGGCACCCCCCTCGCGGGGAGTGCCGCCCTCGGCTGTGAACGCGGGACGTTCGATCGACGCTGAGGCCGATCAGAAGTCCATGTCACCGCCCGGCATGCCGCCGCCGGCCGGCGCAGCGGCCTTCTCCGGCTTGTCGGCGATGACGGCCTCGGTGGTGAGGAACAGCGCGGCGATGGACGCGGCGTTCTGCAGCGCGGAGCGCGTCACCTTCGCCGGGTCGATGATGCCCTCGGCGATCAGGTCGACGTACTCGCCGGTCGCGGCGTTCAGGCCGTGGCCCGGGGTGAGGTTGCGGACCTTCTCCACCACGACGCCGCCCTCGAGGCCGGCGTTGACGGCGATCTGCTTCAGCGGGGCCTCCAGGGCCACGCGCACGGCGTTGGCACCGGTCGCCTCGTCGCCCTCGAGCTCCAGCTTCTCGAAGACCTGGGAGGCCTGCAGCAGGGCCACGCCACCACCGGCGACGATGCCCTCCTCGACGGCCGCCTTGGCGTTGCGGACGGCGTCCTCGATGCGGTGCTTGCGCTCCTTGAGCTCCACCTCGGTGGCGGCACCGGCCTTGATGACGGCCACACCGCCGGCCAGCTTGGCCAGGCGCTCCTGCAGCTTCTCGCGGTCGTAGTCGGAGTCGCTGTTCTCGATCTCGGCGCGGATCTGGTTGACGCGGCCCTGGACCTGCTCGGCGGAGCCGGCACCGTCGACGATGGTGGTCTCGTCCTTGGTGATGACCACCTTGCGGGCCTTGCCCAGCAGGTCGAGGGTGGCGTTCTCCAGCTTGAGGCCGACCTCCTCGGAGATGACCTCGCCGCCCGTGAGGATGGCGATGTCGCCGAGCATGGCCTTGCGGCGGTCGCCGAAGCCCGGGGCCTTGACGGCGACGGACTTGAAGGTGCCGCGGATCTTGTTGACGACCAGGGTCGACAGGGCCTCGCCCTCGACGTCCTCGGCGATGATCAGCAGCGGCTTGCCCGACTGCATGACCTTCTCCAGGAGCGGGAGCAGGTCCTTGACATTGGAGATCTTGGAGTTGGCGATCAGGATGTAGGGGTCGTCGAGGACGGCCTCCATACGCTCCATGTCGGTGGCGAAGTACGCCGAGATGTAGCCCTTGTCGAAGCGCATGCCCTCGGTGAGCTCCAGCTCCAGACCGAAGGTCTGCGACTCCTCGACGGTGATGACGCCTTCCTTGCCGACCTTGTCCATCGCCTCGGCGATCAGCTCACCGATCTGGGTGTCGGCGGCGGAGATGGACGCGGTGGAGGCGATCTGCTCCTTGGTCTCGACGTCCTTCGCCTGCTCCAGCAGGGCGGCGGAGACGGCCTCGACGGCCTTCTCGATGCCGCGCTTCAGGGCCATCGGGTTGGCACCGGCGGCAACGTTGCGCAGGCCTTCCTTGACCAGGGCCTGGGCGAGCACGGTCGCGGTGGTCGTACCGTCACCGGCGACGTCGTCCGTCTTCTTGGCGACTTCCTTGACCAGCTCGGCGCCGATCTTCTCGTACGGGTCCTCGAGCTCGATCTCCTTGGCGATGGAGACACCGTCGTTGGTGATCGTGGGGGCGCCCCACTTCTTCTCGAGGACGACGTTGCGGCCCTTGGGGCCGAGGGTCACCTTGACGGCGTCCGCGAGCTGGTTCATGCCGCGCTCGAGGCCGCGCCGCGCCTCCTCGTCGAACGCGATGATCTTGGCCATGTGAAGTGGTCCCTCCAGGACTGGGGGTGATTCCTTCGGACCGCGCCCGCGCCCGCGACGGACGGCTCGCACGCCTTGTGGTTCCTTGCCCCACCCGGCCTGCGGGCCTCACCGACCCGGTCCTTCCGCTGTCACTCTCACCTTCAGAGTGCTAACGCCCAATGATTAGCACTCGACCCATGCGAGTGCAAGCGCCCTCCAGGGTTCGGACAGGCTCCCGGCGGCGCTCGCAGGGGTGTCGCGCGCCCCGTATCCCCTGGTCCCGGCATGTCCGGAGGACGTGGTCCCGGCACGGCGAAGGGCCCGCACCCGGCGGGGTGCGAGCCCTTCGTCAGTGAACGATGCCTGCGGCTGGTAAGCGTTCAGGCGGTGACGCGAACCATGTCGGCCTGCGGGCCCTTCTGGCCCTGCGAGATCTCGAACTCGACCCGCTGGCCCTCTTCCAGGGTGCGGTAGCCGTCCATCTGGATCGCGCTGTAGTGGACGAAAACATCCGCACCACCGTCGACCGCGATGAAGCCGTACCCCTTCTCCGCGTTGAACCACTTGACGGTGCCCTGAGCCATGCCTAACTCCCCTATTACTGGCCCTTGCACAGATCCACACTTCGCGGATCCGGGTCAGACCTCACCCCCCAACGGTTGGGGGCGTGCGCCGGAACGCGTCGACCGCGGCTGAATGTATCTGTCCAACTGCCGTCTGCAACAGGTCAATCGGACGAGAAATCTGGACGACACCGGTCCGGAATGTGGCGAGAATTCACCCGAATTCAGGGCAAGTCGGGCCGTACAAATGCCGCAAAAGCCGCGAAAAGCGCCCGCACTTTGGCCATTTCCAGTCGGGCGTACGGCAGGAATTCAGGGTGCTCGATCGCTGGATCGGGAGCGCGTTCCCCAACTCTACCGCGCTCAACCCCATGGAATTGCCCCCTCCGCATCTCTCACGGAGGGGGCAACACGGTGAACGCTCGGTAATCGACGTTACCGAGGGTAATGTCCGGCGGGGATCAGCCGCCGGCGACGGCCGGGATGATGGACACGCCCGCACCGTCCGGGGTGGCGGTCTCAAGGCCCTGCTCGAAGCGGACGTCGTCGTCGTTGACGTAGACGTTGACGAACCGGCGCAGCTTGCCCTGGTCGTCCAGGACCCGGGCGGCGATCCCGGTGTGGTTCTTCTCCAGGTCCTCGATGACCTCGGCGAGGGTGGACCCCTCGGCCGTGACCTCGGCCTTGCCACCCGTGTAGGTGCGCAGGATGGTCGGGATGCGGACGGTGACGCTCATGGTGTGGACCTCCGGTCGACTGACGCCCCAGGGGCGCGGGGAACTGCGTGGCCGGCCCGCACCGGCCCGCAGACGTACGGCAGGCGGCGCTCAGGCGAGGCCGGCCTCGCGGAACGACTCCAGGCTGGGCCGGATCGTCGCGGTGAGCCCGGTACCGGCCACCGCGTCCAGCGTCTTCAGACCGTCACCGGTGTTGAGCACCACGGTGGTCTTCGACGGGTCCAGCACCCCGTTCTCGACGAGCTTGCGGGTGACGCCCACGGTCACCCCGCCGGCGGTCTCCGCGAAGATGCCCTCGGTGCGCGCCAGCACCTTGATCGCGTCGACGATCTGCTCGTCCGTCACGTCCTCCACCGCACCGCCGGTGCGGCGCGCGATGTCCAGGACGTACGGCCCGTCCGCCGGGTTGCCGATCGCCAGCGACTTGGCGATGGTGTCCGGCTTCTGCGGGCGCACCACGTCGTGCCCGGCCTTGAAGGCGGCCGACACCGGCGAGCAGCCCTCGGCCTGGGCACCGAAGATCTTGTAGGGCTTGTCCTCGACGAGGCCCAGCTTGATCAGTTCCTGCAGACCCTTGTCGATCTTGGTGAGCTGGGAGCCGGAGGCGATCGGCACCACGATCTGGTCCGGCAGCTGCCAGCCCAGCTGCTCGCAGATCTCGTAGGCGAGCGTCTTGGAGCCCTCGGCGTAGTACGGCCGCAGGTTGACGTTGACGAAGCCCCAGCCCTCGCCGGCCGGGTCGCCTATCAGCTCGGAGCAGAAGCGGTTCACATCGTCGTAGTTGCCCTCGATGCCGACCAGCTCGCCGCCGTAGACCGCCGCCATGACGACCTTGCCCTGCTCCAGGTCGTGCGGGATGAACACGCAGGAGCGGAAGCCGGCCCGGGCGGCTGCGGCACCCACCGCGCCGGCCAGGTTGCCGGTGGAGGAGCAGGACAGGGTGGTGAAGCCGAAGACGCGGGCCGCCTCCAGGGCCTGGGCGACCACCCGGTCCTTGAAGGAGTGCGTCGGGTTGCCGGAGTCGTCCTTGACGTACAGCCCGCCGGTGATGCCCAGCTCGCCCGCCAGGTTGTCGGCCTTGACCAGCTTGGTCCAGCCGGGGTTGAGGTTGGGCTTGTCCGCCACGTCGGCCGGAACGGGCAGCAGGGGCGCGTAGCGCCAGATGTTCGCGGGGCCCGCCTCGATGCGCTTGCGGAGCTGCTCGGTGTCGTAGGAGGAGAAGTCGTAGGCGACCTCGAGCGGGCCGAAACACTCCTCGCAGGCGAAGACCGGGCCGAGCGGGACGCGGTGGCCGCACTCGCGACAGCTCAGGGCCGCTGCGGGGCCGAGGTCCACAGTCCGGGCGGACGTGGTACCCGTGGAGTCCGTGGAGTCCGTGGAGCTTGCAACAGTCTGCACAGCCATATGAGGCGAGGCCCTTTCTCCTCATCTTCCTCACGACGCATCTCGCCGTGAGACGGATTTGGCACCTTCCCTAGCCGGGAGCCTCGCCACGTCCGTGTGACAAGAACCGACTGGAGGGTTGCCGGGGCTTCATCGGGCCGTGTCCCTCTGCCCCTCTGGATGAGCGGTGTTCAGTTGTCCGCGCGGCGACCCCGGCATGCGATGGTCACGCGCGTTGTTCAAGACTGTAACCGACAGCCAGGACACTTGAGACAGCTGTCCGAACCGCGAGATGGATCACGACCAGTGAGGAGCCGCCGACCGTGCTGGAAGAAGTCGAGCGCTGGCTGATCGACCGCTCCTGGTCCGTGACCGACCGCCCGCTGCACCGGATCCTGGCCGCCAAGCGGGCCACCGGGCAGACGGTGAGCGTGGTGCTGCCCGCGCTGAACGAGGAGGAGACGGTCGGCGACATCGTGTCCGTCATCCGGGACGAGCTGCTGCTGAAGGCACCCCTGGTGGACGAGATCGTGGTGGTGGACTCCGGTTCCACCGACCGCACCTCGGAGGTGGCCGCGGCTGCGGGGGCGCGGGTGGTGCACCGGGACGAGATCCTGCCCCGGCTGCCCGCCGTCCCCGGCAAGGGCGAGGTGCTGTGGCGCTCGCTGCTGGTCACCCGCGGCGACATCGTCTGCTTCGTCGACGCCGACCTGCGCGACTTCTCCGCCGACTTCGTCACCGGCATCGTCGGCCCGCTGCTCACCGAGCCGGACGTGCACTTCGTGAAGGCGATGTACGACCGGCCGCTGGGCGCCGCCGCCGGGCAGGGCGGGCGGGTGACGGAGCTGATGGCCCGGCCGCTGCTCAACATGCACTGGCCGCGGCTGGCCGGCTTCGTGCAGCCGCTGGGCGGCGAGTACGCGGCCCGCCGCTCACTGCTGGAGCGGCTGCCCTTCCCGGTCGGCTACGGCGTGGAGCTGGGCCTGCTCATCGACGCCCTGCACCTGGTGGGCCTCAACGCCCTGGCGCAGGTGGACGTGGGAGTGCGCAGGCACCGCCACCAGGACGGGCAGGCGCTCGGCCGGATGTCCGCCGCGGTCTACCGCACCGCCCAGCTGAGGCTGGCCCGCGGGCATCTGATCCGCCCCGCGCTGACCCAGTTCGAGCGGTCCGGGAACACCTTCGAGCCGCGCACCTACTCGGTGGACACCGAGGAGCGGCCGCCCATGGCGGAGATCGCGGAGTACCAGGAGCGCCGGGTCGCCTGAGAATCAGCGTGACATTCGTATACGGCCGGGCTCTACGTTTGATTGTCCGAGGGCCGGGCTAGGTTGAGCTTTATGGCTTCGACGTTCGGTGCAGCTCAGGTGCTGGTGGCCTCGAATCGGGGGCCGGTTTCCTACGTGAAGGACGACGACGGCTCCATGCGCGCCAAACGGGGCGGCGGCGGGCTGGTCTCCGGGCTGTCGGCGATCGGACCGGACGCGGGTGCGCTGTGGGTGTGCTCGGCGCTGTCCGACGGCGACCGCGAGGCCGTGCGCCGCGGGATCGGCGAGGACGGCGTGCGGATGCTGGACATCCCGGCCGAGGTGCACGCGGACGCCTACAACGGGATCGCCAACTCGGTGCTGTGGTTCGTGCACCACATGCTGTACCAGACGCCGCTTGAGCCGGTGTTCGACGCGGAGTTCCGCCGGCAGTGGGCCTCCTACGAGACCTACAACCGGGCGTTCGCCGAGGCGCTGGCCGAGGAGGCGGCGCAGGGCGCGGCCGTGCTGGTGCAGGACTACCACCTGACGCTGGTGCCGGGCATGCTGCGCGAGCTCCGCCCCGACCTGCGGATCGGGCACTTCTCGCACACCCCGTGGGCGCCGCCGGAGTACTTCCGGATGCTGCCCGACGACGTCGCCCAGCAGGTGCTGCGCGGCATGCTGGGCGCGGAGCGGCTCGGCTTCCTCACCCGCCGCTGGGCGGACGCCTTCACCGCCTGCTGCGAGCACTTCACGGGCGGCCTCGGCGACACCCGGATCGGCGTGCACGGCCTGGGCGCCGACCCCGACTTCCTGCGGGAGCGCGCCCACCGGGAGGACGTCGAGGAGCGCATGGCCGAGCTGCGGCGCGAGATCGGCGAGGGCCGCCGCGCCATCGTGCGGGTGGACCGCACCGAGCTGTCGAAGAACATCGTGCGCGGTCTGCTCGCCTACCGGCAGCTGCTCGCGGACCACCCGGAGTGGCACGAGCGGGTGGTGCACGTCGCCTTCGCCTACCCCTCCCGGCAGGATCTCGCCGTCTACCGCGACTACACCGCCCAGGTGCAGCGGGTCGCCGAGGAGATCAACGAGGAGTTCGGAACGGAGGGCTGGCGCCCGGTCGTGCTGCACGTCAAGGACGACTTCGCCCGCTCGCTGGCCGCCTACCGGCTGGCGGACGTGGGGCTGATCAACCCGATCCGCGACGGGATGAACCTGGTCGCCAAGGAGATCCCGGTCCTCTCCGACCAGGGTGCCGCCCTGGTGCTGTCCCGTGAGGCGGGCGCCCACGAGGAGATGGGCGAGGACGCGATCACGGTCAACCCCTACGACATCTCCGCCACGGCCGAGGCCCTGCACGAGGCGCTGACGCTGTCCCCGGCGGACCGCGCGGAACGCTGCAAGCGTCTCGCCGCGGCCGCCACCGCCCTGCCCCCGGCCAAGTGGTTCCTGGACCAGCTGAACGCGCTGCGGGAGGGCTCGTGAACCACGACGCGGCCGGCCGCCGCTCCGGCTCCCCGGACGGCTCCGTCCCGGAGCCCGTCACCCGGGCCGGGCGCGAGGGCCTTCAGGCGCTGCTGGCGCGGCCGGGGAAGGCACTGATCGGGCTGGACTTCGACGGGACGCTCGCGCCGATCGTGGCCGACCCGGAGCAGGCGCGGGCCCACTCCGAGGCCGTGCCGGCGCTGGCCGCGCTGGCGCCGAAGGTGGCCTCCGTGGCCGTGATCACCGGGCGGCCGCCCGAGGTGGCGGTGCGCCTCGGGGGCTTCGCGGGCGTGAGCGGCCTGGAGCACCTGGTCGTCCTCGGGCACTACGGTGCCGAACGCTGGGACGCCCGCACCGGCGAGCTCACCGCTCCCCCGCCGCACCCCGGGGTGGCGGGGGCCCGTGCCGAGCTGGCGGGGCTGCTGGACGGGACGGGCGCCGCGCAGGGGGCCTGGATCGAGGAGAAGGGGCGCGCGGTGGCGGTGCACACGCGGCGGGCCGCCGACCCCCAGGCCGCGTTCGAGGCGCTGCGGGAGCCGCTGAGCGAGCTGGCCGCGCGGCACGGGCTGATCGTCGAGCCCGGCCGGATGGTGCTGGAGCTCCGCCCGCCGGGCATGGACAAGGGCGTCGCCCTGCTGGAGTACGCCCGCGAGATCGGCGCCGGCTGCGTCCTCTACGCCGGTGACGACCTGGGCGATCTGCCGGCCTTCTCCGCGGTGGACGAGCTGCGCTCGGACGGTGTGCCCGGCCTGCTGGTGTGCAGCGGCAGCGACGAGGTGACCGAGCTGCGGGAGCGCGCGGACCTGGTGGTCGACGGCCCCGAGGGGGTCGTGGGGCTGCTGCGGGCGCTCGCACAGCGGATCGGCTGAGCGGATCGGCTGAGCGGATCGGCTGAACTCCGGTCGCCTGAGTTCCGGCCGACCCCGCTGCCAGCGCCGGTTCGGGGCCAGGTCAGCGCTCGGCGCGCCGCCGTTCCCGCACCCGGCGCAGGCGGTTCACCGTCACCGGGTCGTGGGCCAGGGCGCGCGGGTCGTCGAGGAGGGCGTTGAGGAGCTGGTAGTAGCGCACGGGGGACAGACCCAGCTCCTCGCGTATCGCGCGTTCCTTGGCGCCGGGGCCGGAGAAGCCGCGGCGTTCCAGCGCGAGGATGCTGCGCTCGCGGCTGCCCAGGCCGCCGGCCGTCGGTTCCTCGTCCATGCCCGCACCGTAGCCCCTGCCACCGACATCGCACGGCCCCGGGCCGGGCGGCGACCGGACGAAGGTACGGGCGGCGGCCTCCCTGCCGGCTACTGCCCGCTGCCGGCCCGGCTCGCCGTCACCTGGAGGCTGCTCAGCACGGACTGCGGGTCGCCGTCCGGGGCGACCGCCTTGCCGATCTGCTTCTTCACGGCCGCGTTGACCGCCGCCCAGGCGCGGTCGCCGACCGGGTACAGCTCGGAGGTCACCAGCTGCTCCAGGAACGGCTTGAGGTGCTTGTCCTGCTCGGCCTCGGCCATCGTCCGGGACGCGGAGGAGGTCACCGGCAGCAGGTTGTAGTCGCGGGAGAAGGCGAGCACCTGCTCCTCGCCGTAGACGAAGTCGAGGAAGTCACCGATCTCCTCGCGGTGGCCGTGCTTCTTGAAGGCCATCATCCAGTCGGCGACGCCGAGGGTGGCGGAGCTGCGGCCGTCCTTGCCCGGGGTGGGCACCATGCCGTACTCGACGCCGTTCTTCTCGGCCATCGCCATCAGGGAGGGGTGGCCGTTGAGCATGCCGACGTCGCCCGCGGCGAACGCCTTGAAGGCGTCGGCCCGGTTCAGCTTGCCCGGCGGGACGGGTCCGGTCAGGCCCTTGCCGACCAGCTCGTCCTTCAGCCAGGTGAAGGTCTCCACGTTGCGGCTGGAGTCGATGTTGAAGGAGCCCACGGAGTCGGTGTAGCCGCCCTTGCCGCTGAGCAGCCACTGCATGGTCTCGGCCTGCGCCTCCTCGGGGCCGAGCGGCAGCGCGTAGGGGTACTTCACGCCCTTGGCCTTCAGCGCGGCGGCGTCGGCGGCCAGCTGCTCCCAGGTCTGCGGCGGGGTGATGCCGGCCTCGGCGAACAGCTCCTTGTTGTAGAAGAGCACGCGGGTGGAGGAGGCGAACGGCATGCCGTACTGCGCGCCGTTGACCCGGCCCGCCTCGGCCAGCTGGGAGACGAAGTCGGCCTGGACGGGTATGGAGAGCAGGTCGTCGGCGCGGTAGAGGAGGCCCTCGGCGGCGTAGTCGGCGTAGGCGCCGATCTGCGCCATGTCCGGCGGGTCGCCCGCGTCGACCATCTCCTTGACCTTGCGGTCGACGTCGTTCCAGGAGTAGACGTCGACCTCGATCCTGACGCCGGGGTGACCGGCCTCGTACTTGTCGATCAGGGCGTCCCAGTACTTGCGGGAGCTGTTGGCGGCCGAGGTGCCGTAGTCGGCGGCGACCAGGTGCAGGGTGACGTCGGAGGAGCCGATGCCGGCACCGCATCCGCCGAGGACCCCCGTCAGCCCCAGTGCGGACACCACCGCGATCGCCCTCTTGCTGACCCGTCGCTGCACTGCTGCTCGCCCCAAATCCGGCGCCCCGCGCCATCCGAAACGTTTCGATTACCGGATTATGGTCTACACCACGTGAGTGGACTAGACCTCTCGCGGGTCCGGGGGTCACACTGTTCTACGTGGAACATGTCATCGCCCTCGACGTGGGCGGCACCGGGATGAAGGCCGCCCTGGTCGGGGCGGGTGGCGAGCTGCTGCACCGGGCTCGCCGGGCCACCGGGCGGGAACGCGGCCCGGACGCGGTCGTCGCGGACATCCTCGACTTCGCCGCCGAACTGCGCGCCCACGGCGCCGACCGCTACGGCGAGCCCGCCTCGGCCGCCGGTGTCGCCGTCCCCGGCATCGTCGACGACACCCGCGGCATCGCCGTCTACTCCGCCAACCTCGGCTGGCGCGACGTCCCGCTGCGCGCGCTGCTCGGCGAGCGGCTCGGCGGGGTACCGGTCGCCCTCGGCCACGACGTGCGCACCGGCGGGCTCGCCGAGGGCCGGATCGGGGCCGGGCGGGGCGCCGACCGGTTCCTGTTCGTGCCGCTGGGCACCGGGATCGCCGGCGCCATCGGCATCGACGGCCGGGTCGAGGCGGGCGCCCATGGCCTCGCGGGCGAGATCGGCCACATCGTCGTACGGCCCGAAGGCACCGAATGCCCCTGCGGGCAGCGCGGCTGTCTTGAGCGGTACGCCTCCGCCGCGGCGGTGAGCGAGGCCTGGGCGGCGGCCTGCGGCGACCCTGGGGCCGATGCGGCCGACTGCGCCAAGGCCGTCGAGTCCGGCGACCCGCGGGCCCGCGCGGTGTGGCAGGAGGCCGTCGACGCCCTCGCCGACGGGCTTCTCACCGCGCTCACCCTGCTGGACCCGCGCACCGTGATCGTCGGTGGCGGGCTGGCCGAGGCAGGAGAAACCTTGTTCACACCGCTGCGGGAGGCCGTCCGGCGGCGGATCACCTTCCAGAAACTGCCCTCACTGGTCCCCGCGGCCCTCGGGGACACCGCCGGATGCCTGGGCGCGGGACTCCTCGCCTGGGATCTCCTCGCATCCACCGACCCCTCGGAGGTAACCACCTGATGGCCCCCACCAAGGTTCTGACCGGTGCCCGGGTGGTACTGCCCACCGGGACCGTGGACGACGGCCGCGTGATCGTCGAGGGCACGCGGATCACGGACACGGCCCCCGGCGACGCCGAGACCGTCGACCTGTCCGGCCACTGGCTGGTACCCGGCTTCGTGGACATCCACAACCACGGGGGCGGCGGGGCGTCCTTCGCCGGCGGCACCGCGGAGGACGTCCTCAAGGCGGTGCGGACCCACCGCGAGCACGGCACCACCACGGTGGTCGCCTCCGCCGTCACCGGGGACCTGGACTTCCTCGCCCGGCACGCCGGGATGCTGGCCGAGCTGGCCCAGCAGGGCGACATCGCCGGCATCCACTTCGAGGGCCCGTTCATCTCGCCGTGCCGCAAGGGCGCGCACGACGAGGAACTGCTGCGCGACCCCGACCCGGCCGAGGTCCGCAAGCTGATCGACGCGGCGCACGGGCACGCGGTGATGATGACGCTGGCGACCGAACTGCCCGGCGGCCTGGACTCGGTGCGGCTGCTGGCCGAGCACGGGGTGATCGCGGCCGTGGGGCACACGGACGCCACCTACGAGCAGACCGTGGCCGCGATCGACGCGGGCGCCACGGTCGCCACCCACCTCTTCAACGCCATGCCGGTACTGGGCCACCGCGCGCCCGGCCCGATCGCGGCGCTGCTCCAGGACGAGCGGGTCACCGTCGAGCTGATCAACGACGGCACCCATCTGCACCCGGCCGCACTCCAGCTGGCCTTCCGTCACGCGGGCGCCGACCGGGTCGCGTTCATCACCGACGCGATGGACGCGGCCGGCTTCGGCGACGGCCGCTACATGCTCGGCCCGCTGGAGGTCGACGTCGCGGACGGCGTGGCCCGGCTGGTCGAGGGCGGCTCGATCGCGGGCTCCACCCTCACCCTGGACCGCGCCTTCAAGCGCGCGGTGACCGTGGACGGCCTGCCCGTCGAGGACGTCGTCACCGCCATCTCCGCCACCCCGGCCCGCCTGCTCGGCCTGGACGACCGCATCGGCTCCCTGGAGCCCGGCAAGGACGCCGACCTGGTCGTCCTGGACGCCGAGTTCACCGTCCGGGGCGTGATGCGCCGGGGGGAATGGGTGGTGGATCCCCGACTGGGCTGACCTGTCCCGTGGCCGCGGCGACGGTGGCCGGTCCGAGGGGTGGGCCGGTCGCCGTCTGTTTGGCATGATCGTGTCTCCGGGGCCCAGGCAAGGCGCAGGCACAAGGGGGAGGTCGTCCCGGTGATCCTCACGGTCACGCTGAACACCGCGCTCGACATCACCTACCGCGTACCGTCCCTGCGGCCTCACGCCTCCCACCGGGTCTCCGAGGTGACCGAACGCCCCGGCGGCAAGGGCGTCAACGTGGCACGGGTGCTGGCAGCCCTCGGGCACCAGGTGACCGTGACCGGGTTCGCGGGCGGTACGACGGGACAGATCCTGCGCGAACGCCTGATGCAGGTGCCGCATCTGACGGACGCACTGGTCCCGGTCTCCGGCACGACGCGCCGCACCATAGCCGTGGTCGACGACCTCTCCGGCGGCACCACCCAGCTGAACGAACCGGGCCCCACCATCACCCCGGCCGAATGGTCGGCCTTCCAGGAGGTCTACGAGGACCTCCTCGCGGGCGCCTCGGCGGTCGCCCTGTGCGGCAGCCTGCCGCCGGGCATCCCGGTGGGCGCCTACGCGGGCCTGATCCGCACCGCACGCGCGGCCGGCGTCCCGGCCCTGCTGGACACCAGCGGGGCGGCGCTGCGCCGCGGGGTGGCGGGCCGCCCCGACATCCTCAAACCCAACACCGAGGAGCTGGCCGAACTCACCGGCTCCCACGAGCCGCTGCGCGCCACCCAGGACGCCCGCCGCAGGGGCGCGGGCGCGGTGGTGGCGTCCCTCGGCGCGGAGGGCCTGCTGGCGCTCAGCCCGGAAGGCCGCTGGCGCGCCACGCCTCCGGCGGCCCTGCGCGGCAACCCGACCGGCGCGGGCGACTCCGCGGTCGCCGGCCTGCTCTCCGGCCTGGTCGACAACCTCCCCTGGCCGGACCGCCTGACCCGCGCGACCGCCCTGGCCGCGGCGACGGTCCTCGCACCGGCAGCGGGCGAGTTCGACCGGCAGGCCTACGAGGAACTCTCCGGCCGGGTGACGGTCTCGGCTCAGGTGCCGGCGGCCTAGGTGCAATACCGGTGACTTTGTTGGGGTCTGGTCGTTGGATGGGTTGTGCCAAGGCCGGGTCAGGTGAAGTC